>NZ_JAVRCL010000064.1:0-47756 GCF_034530775.1 Nostoc sp. DedSLP04
TTTCCTAAATCCTTTGTGAGCAAGCTTTTCAAGACTTAACGGGAAAAGTCAGATTTCTGAGGAGTTTTAGTATATGCATGGGGTATGCAAAATTACTTCACTTGTGCATCTTTTATCAGATAAGTTCCAAAAATATACAAGGAATACACTATGGCACGTGGAATCCAAGAATTAATAGACGCGATTAATAATGATCGAGAAGCGTTTTTAAAGATTGAACAAAATGAAGATGGGTACTGGGAATGGTATTACTTAAACGGCATGACTGGCGAAAATGAAACAGGTTTTTTACATGACAGCCCAGAAGATGCGATTCATGCTTTGCTCGTATGGCTTGCCTTTAACCTAAGACAGCATGATGACTTAATATTTAACGCTGTTACAAGAAATGAAAAATGGTTAGCCAATTCTAGATTAAATGATGCCTTTCCTCAGCCTAAGCTTGATAAATAAATTGAAGGTACAACGTCATTAGAATGTGTTCTGCACCCTTGGCAAGTTGAATTTACCTATGATCAAAGAAACCGAAGCCACCGCGGTAATAGTCATGCTGTCAGAAAACCTTAAAGTCGTTGGGCTTCCAAGCACTGACGAACTAGCCTGCTCGGACGATATACCTGTGGATAATGAGGATCAAAATTTTCTGCCCAACATTCTACTGTTCCTATTAACCTCGATTTGGGCAACGCGCACCGATTGGTTTTTCGGCGTAGACATGGCAATCTACCACACGACAGGGGCTAATGCGAGAGTCCCCATAGTACCAGATGGGTTTCTGAGTTTGGGAGTCGATCGCAAAAAAGGTGGTAAATCGCGTAGAAGTTACGCTGTCTGGGAAGAAAATGAGGTAGTACCGATACTAACATTGGAGATGGTATCCCATTCCCCAGCAAGTGAATACGACGAAAAGTTAGAAATTTATCGGAAACTTGGCGTACTTTACTACATTATTTACAACCCCGAATATTGGCAACGCGATCGACACCAACCATTTGAAATTTACAAATTGGTAGATAAAAATTATCAATTACAAATTGGCGAACCTCATTGGATGCCAGAGGTTGGTTTAGGAATTGGACGACATCAAGGTGTTATTGGTGGAATTGGTCAGGAATTTCTATCTTGGTATGACGAACAAGGAAATCGGTATTTAACGGCAGAAGAAAAAGCAGAAAAGTTTGCACAGCATTTACGTTCTCTTGGTATTGACCCCGATAATTTACCCAGCAATCCGTAAATTAGGTTTGCTTCTAGCTAAAAAGCGGGAATTTGTTAAGTAGTTGAAATCTTGTTAGCTTTTATGCTTAAAATTGCACAAGAGGTTTATTTAGCATCTACTGACAGCTAAAGTTAACCCTTTGCAGGACTCACCTAAGCAATGCTGACTGAAATTTTACCTTTCCGTTTTGAATTAGACACGATCGCGATCGCTGGAGCGAGTTTGTGGTCATTGGCGCTATATCTAGGTTTTTCCAAAGTCAATGAATGGGTAATCGATCAACTCAATCGCTGGTTTAACTTTGCCGAACGATCGCTTTATACCAGCGAGTCAGAATTTGAAAAGACTCGTAAAGCCAGAGAATCCCAAAACGCTTTCTACGCCTCACTGTTTAGCATTGTGCCTTTTTTGGTAGTTGGCGCTTTATTTAACTGGGGTGTAGAACTCAGTTTAGGGCCTAGTTGGGGAATCAGCTTAGGTATACTTGCGTGTATTAGTTGTGGCATTTTTGAACTGGGACGCCGCAATGGTGAATCTTCAGATTAATTGCGGTTATACCTTTTCAATTTTTCGATTGGTTGACCATTTATCGTGATGTGTTTGTTACTTATAAAGCCAGTTTGGGCTACATTTGGACTTAATTTTTGTTTAAGTCCCACTATTAAAAATTCAACTTCAATTCTGCCGAACTGTTCCTACTTCCCAATCTCCTCACCAACAATCTGTGCTATCTTCTGCGCTGCACCGCTTTCACCGCGAATATTTCGGAGTTTAGCGCGCATATTATCCAATTTTTCTGGATTCGCCAAAAAGTCTAAAACCATTTCTCCAATATCTTGTGGTTGAACTTTACCCATAATTTCTGGGACTATCTCTTCTTGTGCCCAGATATTTGGCCATGCTAATAAACCTTTGCGTCTCACAAATCTCAGAAATGACCAATTAATCACCTTAGCGCATAGCGTACCGACTACTGGCAGATTTGCCAACAATCCAGGTAAACCATCCCAAGAACGCATGGCATCAAGTTGCTGCGTTGGCAGTAAAACAATCATTGGCACTCCTAAAGCACCAAGTTCAGCAGTGTTTGCACCCACCGTAGTCAAGCAGATACAGCACTGGGATAATAGGTGATATGCAGGATTTTCTTGCCACAGTTCCACAGTTAAGCCCGTTGCAGTTTTGAGCAATGCCTTGCCTTGAGCATCCTCTGGGATAATTAAGGAAGCACCGCCAAAGCCAAAGATTTCAGCAATAGAGTTCTTTTGGGGATTGGCAAAACTAGCTAAAGTTGGTAAATCCAAAGTTGGGGCTACAGGAATCACAAATCTGATTTGCGGTCTTTTTGCATGAATGTATTCGGCAATAGCTAAACATAATGGTACTCCTTGGGCTAATTTTGCTGCTTTTGAACCAGGGAGTAACCCAATCAATTCAGTCTCTTGTTCTACCTTCTGGGAAACTGTTGACGCGTCTGTGTCATTAGTCATTTGTCCTTTGTCGTTTGCTAAGGACAAATGACCAATGACTAATGACGAATGACTACTAGCTTCTAGCATCAAATCACCGACAACAGTGAATTTGTGAGCATATTTTGCTAGGACTTTGGCTGCTACTTCGGGTTTCATCACGCCAAAGCGATCGATCCAGTTATGCCATCTGGCTTCCCATTCAGCGTAAACAACTGTGCGGTATCCGAGCTTTTTGCCTATAATCACTGGAAAAATTTGATCGCCGCCCAAAAAAACGATAACACCGCGACTTCTCCAATCCCAATTTTCAAATGTTTTACCCCAAAGCAAAAATTGCCAAAAATGTTCTGCTCCCTGAACTCTATCTACTTCGGGGTAAGAAAGAGCGATCGCTGCTTCTTTACCACTGGCATTTGAGCAAGGCGATAATACCACAGAAATTCTCACTACAGAACGGTCATCCCCTAGTTCTTGCCGCAACGCCTTTACTACTGGACGCACCCAGGTTGTTACTTCACCTGGGCCATTTGAAAGGATCAGAATATCTACTTGAGTCATTAGTCAAAAGGCAAATATTACCTAATTTGTTCTTATGCTATAGGTATATACTGTAGCTTGTTAATGAGATTTGATAACCTCTTTCACATTAATTTTGCATAGAGTTGGCAGTTATTTAATCGCTACCACTGTCACCTAGATTGCGACTACTGGCTTTCACCTACATTTAGTTGAGATTACCCAATCATCCAAAACTTTTAATTTTAAATACCTATTTTACTAGATAAAAATTGACCATTTTATAAAATTTAAATATCAGTAATATTATCTAGTTTATCAAAATAATATAACGATAAATTTGATTATTATATTTTCTATAAAATATATTTTTTGAAATTATACCATTTTTTTTAAGGCTGCGCCAAACCCTTTGAACTTATTTCTTTACTTTCTTTATTTCTTTGTATTATTTACGTCGTTTGCGGTTCGTTTTTCTTTCTTCTTTCTTCTACTTAAAGATGGTTTAGCGCATCTTCATACAGAATTGGTATTACCCGATGGTAAGCCTATACGTACTTCGCAATACAGGTCTTTAAAGAATGGTTAGCAAAGTTTAGGGTATTGACAATCGCAGCGATGGGTAACAATCATAGCTGCGATTATTAATAATTTTTTGGGCAATCTAAATATAGCCCTTTTTTTTGCTTATCAAACCCATTATTTAGAGGGTGAACCCTGCGATCAAAGGCAATTCCAGCCCATCTGACATTAAAATGTATTCTTCACGCAATTTACTGATCCGATTTATTCTTGGCGGCACTACTCTTCTTGTGAGTATTTCTGCTTATTTTAGCTATCAAGCTGCTCGGAAAATAACGCTACAAGACTTGAGAGGAAAAGCTTTTTTAGAGGTACAGAGAGGAGTTGATGAAATTGAGGAGTGGTTACATATTCGCAAAGTCGAGGTACAAACCCTTGCTCATACTTCAACTGTACGCTCCTTAAACTGGTCTATAGCAGAACCTTATTTAAAGTCAGAAGTTGAGCGGATCGATGAATTTTTCTTTTTCCAAATAGTTACCCCGGATGGTTCGTATTTTAATACTAAGATTGGTCGGTCAAATAAGAATATTAAGGATCGAAACTACTTTCAAAAAGCATTAGCGGGAAAAAGCAACATTTCCGATCCCTTTATCAGCCGTTCCACAGGTATTCCTTTAATTGCGATCGCCACTCCAATCTGGTCTGATTCTCCTACCAATCGTTCACCGATTGGGGTTTTCCACGGCAATGTTAAAGTCGATCGCATTGCAAAGGTGGTTAACTCGTTGCGCTACGGCAAGAACAGCTATGCATTCGCCCTCAATTCCCAAGGAGAAGCGATCGTCTATCCCAACTCAACCTTAATGTCAACGTTAGAAAAACCTGCACCCAGCCTGCTGAAAATTCCAGATCGGAATTTAAATGCGATCGCGCAGCAGATGGTAAAAAAACAACAGGGAATTCAATTGATGGAAATTGACGGCACTAAAAAGTATGTTGCTTATGTACCGTTACAAGAAGCTAATTGGTCTGTGGCTTTGGTAATTCCGCGCCAAAACATTGAATCTCGGCTACAATTCCTCGATCTGATCGCCCTAATTGTGGGCGGATTGACAGCGATTATCGTCACTGTCTTGTGGCAGGTACAAGCTTTTGAACAAGCTCAACTGAAAAAATCTAAAGCAGCGGCTGATACCGCAAACCGGGCTAAGAGCGAATTTTTAGCCAACATGAGCCATGAACTGCGAACGCCCTTGAATGGTATTTTGGGTTGCGCTCAAATTTTGCTGCGTTCCAAAGCTTTGCCAGAGTCAGAGCAATATCATGTAAACATTATTGAACAGTGTGGCTCTCATCTACTGACTTTAATTAATGACATTTTGGATCTTTCCAAAATTGAAGCGCGAAAACTAGAACTGAATCCTCAAGATGTGCATTTTCCGTCTTTTTTACAGGGTATTGTCGAAATTTGCCAGATTCGGGCAGAACAAAAAGGCATTTTGTTTGTCTATGAACCCACAAGCAACTTACCCACAGGGGTTCATGTTGATGTCAAAAGGTTACGTCAGGTTCTTTTGAATCTGCTGGGAAATGCCATTAAATTTACCGATGAGGGTAAAGTTAGCTTCGAGGTTGAGGTAATCGATCGACTGACTGCTGATGAACAGACAGAGAAATATCGGATTCACTTTAGTGTAAAAGATACAGGAATTGGCATAACTCCAACTCAATTGGGCAGCATTTTTTTGCCATTTGAACAAGTAGGTGCAAAAAAGTATCAGATAGAAGGGACGGGGCTGGGTTTAGCTATTACTCGGCAGTTGGTGCAGATGATGGGTAGCGATATCCAGGTTAAAAGTGAGATCGGTCAGGGTAGTACTTTCTGGTTTGAAATTGCGATCGCCCAAGCCAACGAATGGGTACAGTCTGCGATGGCTGTATCCAAGGGGCAAATCATTGGCTTTGCAGGTAGACCCCGCACGATCTTAATGGTGGACGATCGCTGGGAGAATCGCACAGTAATTACAAATTTACTGCAACCATTGGGTTTCAAGGTGGTTGAAGCCAGCAACGGTAAAGAAGGTTTAGAAAAAGCGATCGCCCTGAAACCAGACCTGGTAATTACAGATTTGCTAATGCCAGAAATGGATGGGTTTGAATTGATTAAACACCTGCGTCATACCCCAGATATCCACGATGTCAAGATTATCGTCTCTTCTGCTAGTGTCTTTGAAGCCGACCAACATCGCAGTCTGCAAGCAGGAGGTGACACCTTTTTGAGCAAACCTGTACAGGCAGATGAATTACTGCATCAATTAGAGTGCAATTTAGGTTTGACATGGATTTACCAGCAATCTGAGGAACAAAAAATCAATTCTTCGCCTACAACACTTGATACACCAGATAAATTGACTCCTCCTTCACCCGATGTATTGCAAGAATTGATGAATTTAGCCAGTAAAGGTAACTTCAATGACATTTTAAAATGGGCAGATAAACTAGAGGAAACAGACGCAAAATTCACTCTCTTTGCTAACCAATTGCGGCAGCTAGCGAGGCAGTTTGATGAAGATTTAATCCTTAATTTTTTGAGCGAAAATTCAAAGGATTAATTTTCCTAAATTTATGGTGATTTTATGCCGTGAATTTTGAATTGAGAGTTTTCTCCTTTAACGTTTTGCAAAGAAGCAACGTGAATCAATATAGGATAGAAATATTATGACAGTAACTATAGGCGACCAAAAAAATTTCCTAAATAGCAATCCTAGTAGAGGAATTATTTTAGTCGTGGACGATAACCCTGCCAACTTACAAGTTTTATCGAGCTTTTTGGATCAGTCTAGCTTTGAAGTTTGGGCAGCTCGCAGTGGTGAAAAAGCCATTCAGAGATTAGACAATGATAATTTACCTGATTTAATCCTGCTTGATATCATGATGCCGGGTATCGATGGGTTTGAAACTTGTAAATACCTCAAAAGTGAAAGCAATCCCCGTATTCGGGATATTCCGATCATTTTTATGACTGCTCTTTCAGATACTGCTGACAAGGTTAAAGGATTGCAATTAGGAGCCGTAGATTATATTACTAAACCTTTTCAGTATGAAGAAGTATTGGTGCGAATAGAGCACCAACTGAAACTGAGAAATTTGACGAAAACCTTGATTGACAAAAACGCCGAATTACAACAGATTCAAACCCAACTGATTCAAGCAGAAAAGGTCGCAACTTTGGGTCAAATGACAGCAGGAATTGCCCATGAAGTAAATAATCCCATCAATTTTATTGCTGGAAACTTGCATTTTATTGAAGAGTATTTCCAAGAGGTTGTTAATTTGCTCGAACTATATCAAAAGTATATACCCGATCCCCCGGATGAAATTCAAAATGCTATTAAAACAAAAGATATCAATTATTTGTTAAATGATTTATCCAAAATTATTCAATCTATGCAAATAGGTACAGATCGCGTTACAGAAATTGTGTCATCCTTGAATAAATTCTCTCGACACGGAGAAGCAGGTAAAAAACTAGCTAACCTGCATGAAGGTTTAGAAACTACACTACTCATTCTTGGACATCGACTTAAAGCAAATGGTCATCGTCCAGCAATTAAATTAATCAAAGAATATGGAGAATTACCACTTGTTGAGTGCTATCTAGGCGAACTAAATCAGGTTTTTATGAATTTGATTGCTAATAGTATCGATGCAATTGAAGAAATCCATAAAACTCAATATTTTGATGAAAGTTTTCGACATATTGGGATGATTTGGATTAAAACTGAAGCAATTGGAGAGCGAGTTATTCTTAGAATTGCAGACAATGGCTCAGGAATCAGTGAAGCAAATCGGACAAAGATATTTGAGGCTTTTTATACTACAAAAGTTATCGGTAAAGGAACAGGACTAGGTTTATCTATTGCTTACCAAATTGTAGTTAACAATCACCACGGTAAGCTAAATTGTCATTCAACACCAGGTGAGGGTACCGAGTTTGTGATTGAATTACCTATACGATAAATTAGAATCCTAACAAACTCAATTACTACCAGATAAAAAAGCAAACTCTCGTTTAATATTCCAGCGCTTCCCGTCGTGAAGCAGCAAGGTTAATTTGTCAGCAGTAAACTCAAAATGCAACTGACGATTTTCAAATTCTGGCCAAGCAGCTTTGAAATTCTGCTTTGTTAAATCCCGAAATGCAACCGTTAAATGGGGGGAAAAAGGGCGGGTTTTAGAAACCTTATCAACAATTCCCAAGTTGCTTTCTGTATAAGCGATTAAATCAGCTTGCAAAGTTAAAAGCTCTTGACTTTTGATGACATTAATGTATATAACACGAGGTACAAAAGCATCAAACCCTTTAAGTGTAATTGCTACTGGCTGTTGTCCACTGGCAAACTCTTTCAAGGATGCTTCTAATAGTGGCAAGTTAGCATCTGTCGATTCAAAGGGCGGTTGCAGGGTAATATGAGGCGGAGACTTTAGCGCCCCGCTACTAGCATAGCGTGAGGCAAAGTATTGCTTAATCTCGTTGGCGTAGTCTTGAATATCTTGCGGTGGTAGGAGGGCAACAAAAAAGCGGCTCATATATCTATATCAATTATTTTTATTGCTTAGTAATTGGTGGTTAATGGGAAAACTTAGGAAAGATGGATCGAGTTGGCGCTTGATCCGTCATGTTGTTTACTGAAAGAGAAAATTAAATGAGCGATCAAATTATTCTGTCTGATGAGGATGTTGTTTCTATGGCTCAGGATGCTAACTTGACTGGGGCTTCAACATCAACAGGTGAAGAATTGATGCAACGTCTGAAGTATTTAGTGCATAGGAACAGCAACTTACAAGCGGATAAGGCTTCAGATTGGTTTGAAGATGGTGCGAACTGTAAGCTTTTACTGGCTCAGGGTGGCGGCTGGCAGAAAGGTAAAATCAGAATTCTCTTTGAATTTGTTTCTGAGAACCCGAAACCAACAAAACCATTGATTTCCACTAACTCGGCATCTCCACTGGATGATCTACGATCGCACCTAGAAGTCTAACATTCACAGATGCGTTGCTTCTGCTGTTTTAGTAAAATCTTCAGTAGAACGCTGTAGTTCATGTATATTGCTAATTTGCTACTCAAAAACAGTCATAACTAAAGCAGACTGTTTGTTGTAACTGGAGTTAAGAAACCAATGCCGTGGTTTGTAAAAATTGAAGAAGGGAAAGTCGATAAACCTACCTTTGACCAATATGTACCTGCTCACAAAGCCTACATTCGGGAATTAATTACTAAAGGACACAAAGCGCGAACAGGCTATTGGGTAGAGCAAAGAGGCGGAATGTTGCTGTTTGAAGCAGCCTCAAAGGAGGAAGCAGAAGCGATTGTGGCTGACGACCCTTTGGTGAAACACGGCTGCGTCAACTATCAGCTTTATGAATGGCGAATTGTTATGGAATAACACACACTTACTGAATTTTAATGTTATGCTTATTGAAGACCTGGATCTATGCGATCGCAACACCCAAATCTTGTCAGAACCGGAAGGTAGCAGCAACACGGGAGGCTTGTGGTAGGCGTAGTCTCCGGGTCGCCCTATTTTTAGGAGCGGTCAGCAACCATGCCTGGTTTTGGAGATATTGTTCAAAAAGCTTTTTACCTCGGTGTTGGATTAGCTTCTTACGCGGGTGAGAAAGCAGGGGGAAAATTAGCCGAAGTGCGATCGCAAGTCCAAAAACTGGCAGATGAAATGGTGGCAAAGGGCGAAATGAACACAGAAGAAGCCCGCCGCTTCGTTGAGGACATGATGAAGCAAGCCCAACAAGCCCAACCATCTGTTGAAACCTCACCAGAAACGCCCCCTTCTCAACCTCGCCGCATTGAAATTTTAGAGGAAGATGAAGAGCCAACGGTCAAAGAGGCGTCAAATGATGAGAATGTAGATAAATTGCGCGATGAAGTGCTAAAACTGCAAGATGAGTTAAAACGATTGCAACGCGATCGATAAAAAGCATTCATTCTTTGAGCGCAATAAATATAACTAATAAGTGGCATTTTGACATGACACTTTGGATAAAAACTTGATAAGATACATTGCCTAGTGTGTATTTTAGTGCGTCAAGCCAGATAGCACAAAGCGTCCTGTTTATAGCCTGCAAAGGTGTCAAGTTTATGGAACAGTGGCAAAAAGATTTAGTAGAAATCGTCGAAACAGTAGCTGATGAAGTAGAGCGCTTCTTCCTGGGAATGAGTGAAGTGGTAGACGCATTTTTTGAGCTAACGGAAGAAGTCAGCGAGCAAGTACATAATAATATTGTTACTGAAGTCGATCAGTATCTACAGGATTTGGCTGAACCGATGTTAGAAGCTTACTGGGAACTGGAAGACATGGTAGCAGATGTAGATCCGGGTTTTCCTTATTCAGTTGAACCTACATCTGAAAAAAATCCTGCCTGTATTGGTTGTAGTAATTACCACGGTCAAGTTTATGGTGGTAATTTATTAGTTTGTGCTATGCATCCCCACGGGTGCGAAGATGAGAATTGTCCAGACTGGGAGAAGGAAGAGTATTGAGGGGGAGTTAGGAGTTAGGAGTTTGGAGTTAGGAGTTAACAAGCTACAAAATTACTAAAAGGACGTAAAGATAAGTAGAATAACTAATGACAAATGACAAATGACAAATGACAAATGACAAACCAAGAAATGAAGTATGGCGAACGCGACATTGCCGAAGGTAAACTAATTACCTTTCCCAATCCGCGTGTGGGTAGGCGATATGACATTAACATTACTTTGCCGGAATTTACTTGTAAATGTCCATTTTCCGGCTATCCTGACTTTGCGACAATTTATGTTAGCTATGTGCCTGATGAACGGGTAGTGGAATTAAAGGCACTCAAACTTTATATTAATAGTTACCGCGATCGCTACATTTCCCACGAAGAATCTGCCAATCAAATTTTAGATGATTTTGTAGCTGCTTGCGATCCGTTGGAAGTCATTGTGAAAGCAGATTTTACGCCTCGCGGCAATGTACATACTGTGATTGAAGTGCGTCATCACAAGTACCCATAATGAAACCTTTGGCTTTTAGAGAGGACTTTAGTCCTTTTTACAAGACGCTACGTGATACAAAATCAGGACTGAAATCCTGACTAGAAATATTTTTGAAGGAAGGTTGATTAACCGGACAGGATATATATAAGTAAGTGGGCGGCAAAATTTACAAGTATGTAACGTCAAGTTAACTAAAGCGATTAGAGTTAAATTTTACACGTTTTGTACTGTAATCTCCTTTTTCTCCCTTAGCTTCAATTTAAATATTCGTTCTTATTAGTTTTCTTGTACTATTTTATTTACATTTTGTTGATGTTCTGTGACAGTTGGGGTGCGGAATGTGGGTTCAAAGCATCCTTTACACATTCTTGGCCACTTGTTACTTTTATGACTCTTAGGTTTCATAGGAATTGTTCCCCCTACTCTTGGGATAATGAATCATCGACTACAGGACATAGGAGAGGGAATAGAAGAACTTTGGGGATATTGAGCCACAAGAATAACATCACCTTTACCATCAACAATCCATCCTTGAGCCTCCACAATCTGATTAGTAGATTTAGTAACAGATGTAGATAATTTATCCGTGACTCTCTGTGTTGCTTGTGGGGGCAAATCTACCCAACCAGTAATTACTGCTCGTCCCCGCAGAGGCTCGTTGGGGCTAAGGGGTAATCCACCGCGTCCTGTGGCAATAAAACGACTGGCGGTTTGTCGTCCTCTGGGAGTGCAGCCTTGAGCGATTTGTTGAGATGCATCGACGAGGTTAGAGGGTAGTTGAATTAAGCCGCGACTAGGGTCAGTATCAGGTGTGTTGAGATTTATCTCACCATTTAAGGAAGGCTGGCTTTGGGAGATGGCAGTGATGTCACTTGTTAGTAACTGACTAGGATTTAGCTTGTTCGGGTCGGTTGTATGCAACTGCTGCTCAAGCTCTTGCCGACTGCGCGGCTGTAGCCCAAAGATGCCAGCAGAGTTGATAATAACTTTCCCGCCGCTACCCTCAAAGGCGTTGGCAGTGATATCGCTATTTTCGTTGGGAACTGCAACGATAAAGCCTTGGTAATTTGGGAGGTTATTGATAATGATGTTACCACCATTGCCACCTAATTTGTCTGTACCTGCGTTGGTGGAGATTTGACTGTTGCGACGGAGTAAAAGTAAGTCGCTATTGATGTTGATATTACCGCCGTTACCGGATGCAGATTCGGCGTTGAGTTTACCTTGGTTGTCTAAAATAATTTTAGGTGAGTTGATTTCGATGTCACCTGCGGTTCCTGAACCAGTAGAACTGACAAATAAGCCACTGCTAACGCCGATATTTTCTACCTTATCAGTAAAGTTATTAACTAGGTCATCATAATTAAAATTACTACCACTAATTATTACTTTATCAGTAGCATTAACAGTTATTTTACCTGCATCTCCTTGCCCTGAAGTACTAGCTGTCAGTGCAGCACCATCGATGATTTCTAAGGAGTTGGTGTATAAATTAATATCGCCGCCTTTTCCTGTTGAGTCTTTGCTGGTAGCAGTCGTTAACAGGCTCCGACCCACAACATCGTTGAGGTTGGAGCCTTCAAGTGAAGTTCCACTCAGTTTTATAGAAGTGGCATTAACAGTCAAGGAACCCGCATTCCCTTTCTCTACACTGGTTGTTGAAACTGATGCTTGTGCCCCATCTTGGATAAACAACTGTCCAGTCTTAATTACCAAGTTTCCAGCATTTCCTTGACCTGTAGTCCCTGTAATTATACCACTAGGAAACGGACGATCCTTTACGACGTTAGAGACTAAGCCTCCACTAATTCCAATTAGTTGCTCTAAGACATCGGCGGACACTCCTTGCTTTGAGGTGCCGAGGAGTTCTACAGATTCGGAGGCGTTGATAGTTAAATCTCCGCCTTTTCCCAAGCTAGAAGTACCCGATGATATGATTCCCCCATCACTGACTATTAACTTTTTAGTAGTAATAGCCATACCGCCCGATTTTCCAGATCCCTGTGTTCCACTAGCTAAGACGCTAGGAACATTATTGTCTCTGCCGATGCTTTTTATTTCTACTAACTTTGAAGCATTCACAGTTAATTTTCCTCCTGGCTTCTCTCCACCAGTACCTGCTGTCACCCAAGCCCCATCACGGACAATTAATCTTTCAGTATCAATAGTTAAGTCGCCTCCTTGCCCCAAACCTGTAGTTTCATTACGCAATCCACTGGGAACTCTGTCGCCTATGGTGAACAGTCCTAGTCCTTGGGGAGCATCATTAGCTGAGGTGCCACTAAGTTCTATAGAGTCTTTTGCGTTCACGAATAAATTTCCGGCTCGCCCTGGGGTAGTACTCCCTGCCGATATTACTGCCCCATTAGAGACAATTAACCGCCCAGTTTCAATGGTCAGGTTTCCGGCATTTCCACTTGCAGTAGGTAGAGAAGAAATTATAAAATTTTTTAAATAAGGAGGAGCATTACGAAGATTCTGGGCAAGAAGATTCTTGACATCCAAGGAAGCGGAAAACAAGCCAATTGGAACAGGAAAATTGGAAGAATTATCGGCGGAATTAATCGGAACATTGATGTCAATTGTACCGTTTGATGAGGAACTGCCAGTTAGTTCTATTGAGTTAGAGGCTTTCACAACTAGATTCCCAGCACTACCACTAGAAGTAGTAGCAGTCGCTACTATTCCATCTTGAATAATCAATTTTCCTGTGTCAACAAGTAAATCACCGCCATTCCCCCTATCAAAAACAGCATTGTAAACAAAACTATTTTTTACCGTTAATGCTCCTTTTGCACTAAGCATAATATCTCCTGCTTGAGCGTCATCGATACCTGCAAGTAGGCTGATGCCAGCACGCAGGCTACTTCTGTCTAAAATATCTATATTCTGAGCGTGGATAGCAATACTACCGCCACCGTTAGACGCGACATTAACTTCAGCGCCATTGGTGAGCGACACATCTGCTGGCACTATGTTAGCCGGAAAATTTAAGCTGAAATTATCATCACTGATATTGAGATCAACTGTCCCCTCTTGTGCTAATCCTCCTAACTCCACTCGCCCACCAAAGGCATTCAAGGAGCCACCATCTATTCTCACGTTGCCACCCATTAGCAGCAAACTACGATTATTTTTGACCTTTAGGTTAGCTGAGTTATTTTGAATTGGGGCAGCAATTTGATTGAAAAAAAATGCAGAAGGATTTACATTCAACAGTCCGGTTGGCAGGTTTTTAAGCGGATTTGCACTGAAAATGTCACCATTAGCCAACCCGATGGCATTTGCTGTTGTTCCTACAAACGAACCGTTGAGACTCAGGCTGGCATTTGGCCCAAAGATGATCCCATTGGGATTAATCAAAAACAGGTTAGCATTGCCCAATACTCCCAGAGTTCCTAGAATTTCAGAGCCTTTATCTCCTGTAACTCGACTCAAAATGTTCTTAATGCCGATAGGATTAATG
The DNA here is from genome assembly GCF_034530775.1 of Nostoc sp. DedSLP04. Classification (NCBI taxonomy): domain Bacteria; kingdom Bacillati; phylum Cyanobacteriota; class Cyanophyceae; order Nostocales; family Nostocaceae; genus Nostoc; species Nostoc sp. DedSLP04. The sequence continues at coordinate 14,241 of NZ_JAVRCL010000064.1, forward strand.
AAATAGACTCCTTCTTTTTCTCCAATATTAAATTCCTTAAAACTATGCAAAAGATTAGCTCCTCTAGTGACTCCACCATCGATCAGGATACTAGATACATCTTTGTTTAACGGAATGATACTAGGTTTAACAATAGAATTTTTAGCTAAGGTATCATCAGCTATGGGTTGGGCAAGAGCACAATTGATAGAGGCTGAGATTGCACCATCAATAATTAACAAACTCCCTAACGCCAACAACCAGTTCCAATCTTTCCAGCTAATAAACATTCAGTAAACTTAACTCCATAAAGCAACAACACCTAGTGAACTACAGATGATTAGCACTAAGGATAAATGAGGAGCTAACACTGCTGAATTACTCATGATATGTTACGAATAATCGTGATGCGATGGTTCGTGTCACTCCATCCTGGAAGTCATTCTGCGATTAGGCACATGCCGCCCAACCTTGTTGTGTTAAGCTGGCTTTGCTTCGGTATTGGAGGAAGCGAAGAGCATTGTAATACTCAAAAACTGTTACAGTTTGACAATCTCGTCGCAAAGGAAGTCGTACATTGCATTACAAAAAAACAGAAAACTGTCCAATAGCATTAAATGGAATGTTGAATTGTGTAATGTCAATAAAATCACCCGGAACCTGTCTTAAAAAAGTAACCCCCTCCACAATACCAACTAAGTCTCCCGATAATGTAGAGATGTTTAAACTTCCGTTTATTACTTGAGTCGTGTAGTTCTGTGCTGCTCCTTCTAGCACAATCTTGTCAATGCCTGGCTCAAAGTTCTGGATTAGAGCATAATCTGTATTACCGCCACCAACGTAAAATTGTTGAGGCGTGGAGGTTAATGAAGACAATGTAGGATGGCCAAGGAGGAATACATCTTGTGCTTGGGTGCCAATTAGGGTATCGATCTGACCGACTCCTGCAACTGTTGCTCCATTTGATAAAACGTCAAAACCAAGTCCAGCAATGAGTTTGTTACCTTCACCAAAGCCAGTTACGGTGTCATTCCCGTTGGTTCCAAAAAAAAAGCCAAAGCGATCGTTCTCAAATTGTCCAAACTGTTCATAGTGTTGTAGTCCTGAGGTAAAAGAGCCAGCATTAACAGCCGCCGCTACATCAGGGTATGCTAGCAAGTAAGCTTGTTCATTGAACATAGCAATAGCCTCCAGATAATAATGGGAATATCAATCAAAAAAGTACTATTTGGTCAGGGTCTGGCAGTTACTTCCATTAAGTTAGAAGCTTATAAATATTGGAAAAACCGCTATCTGAAGTTAATTGAGCAAGTGCACAATTCCTAGCCAAAGCACTCTAAGGAGCAAAATCCAAATCACCGGACATTGCACCCTCCACCAAATAACAGCACTAAACTTCAGTCAACTAGGAATAAAGTTATTAGCTGTTTCCTATTTCATAATAAAACTGCAATGATTATTGGGTTGCTAAAAAATTTCTTATTCTTTACAAAGTTTATAACTAAACGCAATATCTGAACTATCTCCCCTGCTCCCTTGCCTCTTTTTCAACCATTTAGTCTATGTTGCATCCACAGGAGAACTGCTATATTTATTCAGCAATTTTCTTGACGGCAGATTGCACTTGCAGCACAACTTTTTTTGATAAAGGAATATATCCAAGTTCCAAACTGGATTTTTGCCCGTCAATTACAGCCCAATTTACAAAGTTTTTCAGTGCTTGAGCTTTAACTCGGTTTGGATATTGGTGATAAGTTAAAAGCCAGCTGTAAGTGACGATGGGATAAGACTGGGTACCTGTAGGATCGGTGATAAAAGCAATCAAATTATCACCTGGTAATTTTACTGCCTCTAAAGTTTGTGCTACAGATTCTGGTGTCGGCGTAATATAATTACCAGATTTATTTTCTAAAGCAGCCACAGGAAGCTTATTTTGTTTGGCGTAAATGTATTCTACATAACCAATAGCTCCTGGTATCTGTTGAATCAGGGCGGTAACACCTTCGTTACCCTTTCCACCAATTCCTATTCGCCATGCTACAGATTTACCAGCCCCAATTTTGCTTTTCCATTCTGGGCTGATGGCGCTTAGGTGTTGCGTGAATACGCTTGTAGTTCCACTACCATCAGTTCGATTTACAACTTGAATTGGTAAATCGGGCAAACTTACACCTGGATTAGCTGCACCTATTCTAGGATGATTCCAATTCTTAATTTTTCCGAGAAAGATATCTACGTAAACTTGGCGTGGTAGCCTGAGAGTGGGTGGCACATTCACTTGAGGCGACTGCCCTATAGATGGTGTGAGGTTATAAGCTAGCACAATAGAACCGGCAGTTATTGGCAAAGCAATGACTCCCCGTTTTACCTTGGCTGCTTGTTCCCTTGTAATTCCCACATCACTAGCTGCAAAATCTACAGTACCGTCGATGAGCTGTTGCACTCCAGCACTGCTTCCGATAGCTTGATAGTTAATTTCTATATTGGGATTTTGCTGGTTGTAATCTGAAAGCCAACGCTCGTACAAAGGTGCGGGAAAACTTGCCCCAGTACCAACAAGGGAAACACGCTTGATGTTTTTTTGCTCGGCAGCGCAAGAAGCAATACTCAACAAGATAGCGATTAAAGGTAGAAGGCAAACCCGTCCCTGAGATTGAAGTTTGGCAGACATAGAAATTTTTTGTTCCAATGTTTAATAAATACCTCTAGTAATTTCAATGTTTGTAGGCGTGTGGGTGTAATTAGTTGTAAATAATTTTGAAACGCAAAGGGACGCGGAGGTTAACGCAAAGGTACGCAAAGTAATCTTCTGCGTCTGCGTTCCTCTGCGATTTCCTTCTCTGGGAGACGCTGACGCTCCTAACGTCGCGAACGCTAATGCGAATGCGCCTTTTTGTGTTTAAACTTCAATCGCTGCCTCTTTCTCTTCACCTTTTGGCTGTGAACTCAGCCGATCTAAAATCTCTAAAACTTCTTGTTCAAAAGCAACTTGGGCGCGATTAGTTTTGCCACCAATATATAAGCGATCGCCTTTTTGCAATGCCCAAATTTGCGAGTGTGAAAAGTAACTCATCACCACACCCAGCATGAGTAAGCCAAACCCTGTGTAAACAATTGGGATGCCTGGATCGGCTTTAATTTGCAAGCCGGTGCTACCAATTACATCTAGAATTTTCAGCTTCACGCCATTAACTTCGGTGAACATCCCCGCGCGGACTGTATCAACAAGTTTGCCAGTGGCATCATAAATTAATACCATCCCTTGCAAGTCTTTCGCTAACAAAGAGACACCTTCACTCAAATCTGGTTTAGTCGGAACCCAGGTTCCCCAAATGCGTCCGTTACCGTTGGTGTTCAATTGCGCCATCGGCAACTGAAAAATCGGGCTGTTGTTAAATTGGACGCGAACACCTGCAATTCCCCAATCAGTTTGATAGAAAGTTATGCCATGATAGCGCAGAGGCTCGTTGACAAAAATCTTCTTATGGTCAACTTCCTCTCCCTGATTATTCAAAACAGACATATCCGAATAAAATTGATCGATGCCGCCAGATGGTGTGTAGTCAATCCAAAAACGATTGACGCGCACAGACCAATCTTTCGGGACTTGCGCTGCGGCTAAAGGCCCAGCATCGACAATATTTGTCACTTGAAATGTATCGCCACTGGCAACCATTTCCTGAGCCAAAAACCCAGTCATCGCCCCCCAAATTCCCCCTAGCAAAATAGCAACGATCCCAATATGAACAATAATTGGGCCGATGCGTCCGACTATTCCTTTGCGGGCGTAAAGAAGATTTGCTTTTTCTTGATTTGGAAAAATTTTATAGCGGTGTTTTTGTAAGATTTCGCTGAGGGAATTTAGAGAAGCAGTATCTAGTTCTGCACTTAAAGCTAATTTTTGAAATTGTCGTGGTTCTTCGTAATATTTCCAGCGCTGGGCAGCTTTTAAGGCTGGTAACTGACGGGTAAATGAACAAGCAGTTAAGCTAGTACCAAATAAGATGAGTAATGCCAGAAACCACCAAGTTCGATATACGTGGTCTAACCCAATTACTTGAATTACTTTCCAAGTTAAGAAACCAAATAAAGCTGGATGTTCTGGGTAATTGGCTTGGTAAAATGCGGGTGATTGACCTTGCTCAATAACAGTACCGGTAGAGCTAAAGATGGCAATCAATAGCAGTAGTGCGATCGCTAATTTTAAGTTAGTCAGTACGGGCAAAAGCTCTTGGCGTAAGAACTGCCCAGGTACTACCCACCATTTTATTTCTTTGGACGCTGAATCTTCTAAAGTCATTATGTGTAAAATCTAATACAACGTATTGAGATTAAAAACTGCCAAGAGGAATCCGAGAAATTAAGGAAAATACACCGAATCCTACCAATAATGCCCCACTAACTGGGTTAATCCAACCAGACCAGCGACGCAGTTCTAGTAATTTTTTAATTGAAGCTGTAAAAGTACCCGCCAAAATCAACGGTGCTACATAACCGGCTGTATAAGAAAGTAGCAAAACAGCGCCTAAAATTAAGTCTTGTGTACTAGCAATCCAACTTAACAAGCTCGCTAAAACAGGTGTGCTACAAGGAGATGCGACTAAACCGAAAGTCAGCCCCAGCAAATAAGAACGCAATCCTGCTGGCAAATCTGGCGAAATCCAATTGGTTTCATTCAAGGATGGAAATTGTAGAGGCAGTGCTTCTAATAAGTTCAGCCCCATGAGAATGGCGATAATGCTGACGATAATCGGCAAACCAATTCCCACTTGACCGTAGACTTTTCCAACTAAACCTGCTATAATACCTAGCCCTGCTAGTGTAGTTGCTAAACCTAAAGCAAACCAAGTTGATTGGGCAGCAGCTTGCAAGCGGCTTTTGGCTTCATAACCACCAATGTAACCAATGGTAATTGGCAGCATCGAAAGCATACAGGGTGTAAGACTGGTAAGCAAGCCAGCAACAAAGATGATGCCAACGCTTACCCCGCTAAGGTGTGTCAGTTGGTTAGAAACAAGGCTGTTGGCAAATTGTTCTAGTTGGTAAATTTGGGTTTGCAGGTTATCAAACATGGGGAGTCTCTGAGCGGGAAATGCTTACTCTGCTTGAATTGTAGCTTAGTTATTCCGTTAACGATATAGCCAAACACGCAATAGCGACAGCAATTGTTCAGTATCTACGGGTTTGGTGATGTAATCTGATGCGCCCGCTTCAATACACTTCTCGCGATCGCCTTGCATGGCTTTAGCGGTCAGTGCAATAATCGGCAAAGATTTAAATTGCTCGTTTTGGCGGATTAAGCGTGTTGTTTCGTAACCGTCCATTTCTGGCATCATTACGTCCATCAAAACAACATCAATATCTGGTGTAGTTTCCAACAGAGTAATCCCCTCTCTGCCGTTTTCAGCATATAAAACCTGGATTTGATAACGCTCCAGCATACTTGTCAGCGCAAAGATATTCCGCATATCGTCGTCTACAATTAGCGCTTTTTTGCCAGCGAGTAAGTAGTCTATAGAATGCAGTTGTTCGAGTATTTCTCGTTTGGGTGCTGGTAAATTTGCTTGGACTCGATGTAAAAATAATGCTGTTTCATCGAGGAGACGTTCGGGCGATCGCACATCTTTAATGATGATTGTTTCGGCAATTCGTCTGAGTTCCGTTTCTTGAGCTTTGCTAATTTCTCTACCTGTGTAGACAATAATTGGTAAAGTTTTACCGTGAGGTAGAAGCTTTATCTGCTCGATCAGTTCAAACCCAGTCATATCGGGTAGCCCTAAATCGAGAACCAGGCAATCAAAATGCTGGGCGCGAATAGCTTCTAAAGCTGCTGCACCAGTGCCCACTGCTGTGGTCGAAACATCGCTGTTACCAATCAACTCAACAATACTCAGCCGTTGAGTGTCGTCGTCTTCGACTACTAGCAAATTTTTCACTTGGCGCTCCACAAAACCTTTAATTTTGGTCAACGCCTCGGATATTGTCTCGCTGGTTAAAGGCTTTTGCAGATATGCGATCGCACCTAATTGCAAACCGCGTTGTCTTCCTTCCTCAACGGTCATGATATGTACAGGAATGTGGCGGGTATTTGGGTCATGCTTGAGACGATCTAATACAGTCCAACCATCCATTTCTGGCAACCTGATATCTAGCAAAATGGCTGAAGGTAAGAATTGCTGCGCTAGCATCAAACCTGTAGTGCCTGTTTGGGCAGCGATCGCCTTGAATCCTTGCTGTTGCGCCATCTCTAGCAGGATACGCGCAAAATTAATGTCATCTTCAACAATTAGTAACACGCGATCGCCTACGCCGATAGTACTGCGATCGTCATTAATCAGTGGTAAGTGAGGACTTGTACTGAGCGACTTGCCTTGAGCGAAGTCGAAAGGAGCCGAAGTAGTGAGGAGTGAGGAGTGGGTAGAGACGCGATTAATCGCGTCTGTGCTGGATTGAGTTGATGTTGGCTCAGGACTCGGAACTCGGAACTCTGGACTCAATTGGGGGAAGTAGAATGTAAAGGTGCTGCCTTGGCCGGGTTGACTGATTAGTTTAATTTCGCCGCCAAAGAGACGGGCGATTTCACGGCTAATTGATAAGCCCAATCCGGTACCGCCGTATCTCCGACTGGTAGAGCCATCGGCTTGCTGAAATGCCTCGAAAATAACTTTTTGCTTGTCGGGAGCAATGCCAATGCCTGTATCGCTGACTGAGAAGGCGATGACATTTTGGGCGCGATTCAAACTTTCTTGGTCTTTGCTCCATCCCTGTTTCGCCACCGCAATCTGTAAGCGTACTTCTCCTTTTTCTGTAAATTTAAAAGCATTGGAGAGGAGATTTTTTAAGACCTGTTGTAAGCGTTTGACATCTGTATAGATGGTCGTGGGCAATTCGGGAGCCAATTCAATTGCGAAACCAAGTCCTTTGCTCTGAGCAATTTGTCGGAAGGTGCGCTCAATCTGATCGCCCAATTCTGTCAATGGCATTTGAGTTATGTCAATCGACATAGTTCCAGATTCAATTTTGGCGAGATCCAGAATGTCATTGATTAATGCCAGCAAATCGGTACCGGCTGAGTAAATTGTTTGGCTGTATTCGACTTGTTTGGCGGTAAGGTTGCGATCGATGTTATCTGACAACAATTTCGCCAAAATCAACAAGCTGTTCAACGGTGTCCGCAGTTCGTGGGACATATTGGCGAGAAATTCTGATTTGTATTTTGAAGAAAGGGCGAGTTGTTCAGCCTTGTCTTCTAAAGACATTCTTGCTTGTTCGATTTCTCGATTTTTGCGCTCGACTTCTTTCTTCTGCATCGCCAACAACTCTGCCTTTTCTTCTAATTCGGCGTTAGTTTGTTGTAATTCCTCCTGCTGTCCTCTGAGTAAATCTTCTGAAGTTTTGAGTGATTGTGCTTGTTGTTCTAAGCGCTTGTTAGTTTCCCTGAGTTCGCTTTGCTGGGTTTGGAGTTCTTCAGCCAAAGATTGCGATTGCTTGAGTAATTCTTCAGTTCGCATCGATGCGGCGATCGTGTTGAGGACGATCGCTATACTTTCGGTAAGCTGGTCGAAGAATGTCAGATGAATTTCGCTAAAGCGGCGGAAGGATGCTAATTCGATGACTGCTGTCACTTGTCCTTCAAAAAGTACAGGTAACACCACGGCATTCAGGGGCGTGGCTTCTCCTAAACCAGAGGCAATTCTGACATAATCGCTGGGTACATCCGTTAGCAGTATTCGCTCTTTTTCTAAAGCGCATTGCCCCACCAAACCTTCACCCAAGTGGAAGCGGTTAGCTAGATGTCTGCGTTCGCGGTAAGCGTAGCTACTAATTAGTTTCAAATAGGGTGTATGTTCAGCAGACTCCATCAAAAAGAATACGCCGTGTTGCGCTCCTACCAAGGGCGCGAGTTCTGAGAGAATTAGTTTCGATACGGTTTCCAAGTCGCGCTGCCCTTGCAGCATTCGGGTAAATTTGGCTAAGTTAGTTTTCAACCAATCTTGTTCGGTGTTTTTCTGCGTTGTCTCGCGCAGATTGGCAATCATCTGGTTGATGTTGTCTTTGAGTATTGCTACTTCCCCTAATGCTTCGACGGCAATTGAACGAGTTAAATCGCCTTTAGTTACAGCTGTAGCAACTTCGGCGATCGCTCGCAACTGAGTTGTCAGTGTAGCAGCAAGTTCGTTCACATTATCAGTTAAATCTTTCCAAGTTCCAGCCGCGCCAGGTACTCTCGCTTGTCCGCCTAACTTCCCTTCGATTCCCACTTCCCGCGCTACTGTAGTTACCTGATTGGCAAATGTTGCTAGGGTATCAATCATCTCATTGATTGTCTCTGCCAAGGTTTCAATTTCTCCTTTGGCATCTAACATTAGTTTCCGTTTTAAGTCACCGTTAGCAACTGCGGTTACAACTCTGGCGATACCGCGCACTTGTGCCGTCAGGTTCCCCGCCATCGAGTTAACGTTATCTGTTAAATCTTTCCAAGTCCCTGCAACACCTTGGACTTGCGCTTGTCCGCCCAACTTCCCTTCAGTTCCCACTTCCCGCGCTACCCGCGTTACTTCACTGGCAAAGGAACTAAGTTGATCCACCATTGTGTTGGTGGTGTTCTTCAAGTCTAAAATTTCACCTTTGGCATCGACGGTAATTTTCTTCGATAAGTCGCCATTAGCTACCGCCTTGGTAACTTCCGCGATGTTGCGAACTTGTCCGGTGAGGTTCCCCGCCATCGAGTTCACATTGTCTGTTAAATCTTTCCAAGTACCTGCAACTCCTCTAACGTAAGCTTGTACGCCTAATTTACCTTCGGTTCCTACCTCACGGGCAACCCTGGTAACTTCTGATGCAAAAGAATTTAGCTGATCCACCATTGTGTTGATGGTGTTTTTAAGCTCTTGAATTTCACCTTTAACATCAACGGTGATTTTCTTGGATAAGTCGCCGTTTGCTACCGCCGTGGTAACTTCGGCAATGTTCCGCACCTGTGCCGTCAAACTTCCTGCCATGAAGTTTACGCTATCGGTTAAATCTTTCCAAGTTCCGGCTACACCTTTAACTTCTGCTTGTACACCTAATTTACCTTCAGTTCCCACCTCACGGGCAACCCGCGTTACTTCACTTGCAAAAGAATTAAGTTGATCAACCATTGTGTTAACGGTATTTTTCAACTCTAAAATTTCACCTTTGACATCAACGGAGATTTTCTTAGATAAATCGCCATTAGCTACAGCTGTGGTAACGGCGGCAATGTTTCGCACCTGTGCCGTTAAACTTCCCGCCATGAAGTTTACGCTGTCAGTTAAATCTTTCCAAGTTCCAGCTACGCCGCGCACATCTGCTTGTACGCCTAGTTTACCTTCGCTTCCCACTTCCCGCGCCACCCGCGTTACTTCACTGGCAAAGGAGTTGAGTTGATCCACCATTATATTGATGGTATTCTTGAGTTCGAGAATTTCGCCTTTGACGGCAACAGTAATTTTCTTCGATAAGTCACCATTGGCGATCGCAGTTGTCACTTCGGCAATGTTCCGCACTTGTGCCGTCAAGCTTCCCGCCATGAAGTTTACGCTGTCAGTCAAATCTTTCCAAGTTCCGGCAACGTCTTTTACTTCCGCTTGTACGCCCAATTTCCCTTCAGTTCCCACCTCACGCGCTACCCTTGTTACTTCTGATGCAAAGGAACTGAGTTGATCCACCATTGTGTTAATGGTATTTTTCAACTCCAGAATTTCACCTTTGACATCAACAGTAATTTTCTTGGATAAGTCGCCTGTTGCAACCGCCGTAGTTACTTCGGCGATGTTCCGCACCTGTGCCGTTAAGCTTCCCGCCATGAAATTCACGCTGTCGGTTAAATCTTTCCAAGTGCCAGCTACGCCGCGTACTTCTGCTTGCACGCCCAACTTCCCTTCGCTTCCCACCTCACGCGCAACTCTCGTTACTTCTGATGCAAAGGAATTGAGTTGATCCACCATTGTGTTGATGGTGTTTTTGAGTTCTAGAATTTCGCCTTTGACATCCACAGTGATTTTCTTGGATAAATCGCCTGTTGCAACCGCCGTAGTTACTTCGGCAATATTTCGCACCTGTGCCGTTAAACTTCCCGCCATGAAGTTTACGCTGTCGGTTAAATCTTTCCAAGTGCCCGCGACACCGCGCACATCGGCTTGCACGCCCAATTTACCTTCACTTCCCACCTCACGCGCAACCCGTGTTACTTCACTTGCAAAGGAACTGAGTTGATCTACCATGATATTGATGGTGTTTTTGAGTTCCAGAATTTCACCTTTAACATCGACGGTGATTTTCTTAGATAAATCGCCATTGGCGATCGCAGTGGCAACTTCGGCAATATTTCGCACCTGTCCGGTGAGATTACCCGCCATTAAGTTAACGTTGTCGGTTAAATCTTTCCAAGTCCCCGCAACTCCCCGCACTTCTGCTTGTACGCCTAACTTCCCTTCAGTTCCCACCTCACGCGCCACCCGCGTTACTTCTGATGCAAAGGAATTCAGTTGATCCACCATTGTATTGATGGTATTTTTCAACTCCAGAATTTCACCTTTGACATCGACGGTGATTTTCTTGGATAAGTCGCCATTTGCTACCGCCGTTGTGACTTCCGCAATATTCCGCACCTGTGCCGTCAAGCTTCCCGCCATGAAATTCACGCTATCGGTAAGGTCTTTCCACGTACCCGCTACGCCGCGCACTTCTGCTTGACCGCCTAATTTTCCTTCTGCACCCACCTCACGCGCAACTCTAGTAACTTCCGATGCAAAGGAATTCAGTTGATCCACCATGATGTTGACGGTGTTTTTCAACTCTAAAATTTCGCCTTTGACATCAACAGTAATTTTCTTGGATAAATCGCCATTTGCTACCGCCGTGGTAACTTCTGCAATGTTACGGACTTGAGCAGTTAAATTTCCTGCCATCAAGTTAACGTTGTCGGTTAAATCTTTCCAAGTTCCTGCTACACCTTTAACCTCGGCTTGTACGCCCAACTTCCCTTCAGTTCCCACCTCACGCGCCACCCGCGTTACTTCCGATGCAAAAGAATTAAGCTGATCCACCATCGTGTTGACGGTGTTTTTGAGTTCCAGAATTTCGCCTTTAACATTGACAGTGATTTTCTTGGATAAGTCACCATTGGCGATCGCAGTGGCAACCTCGGCAATGTTGCGAACTTGTCCGGTGAGATTACCCGCCATCAAGTTAACGTTATCAGTCAAATCTTTCCAAGTGCCAGCTACACCTTGCACTTCGGCTTGAACACCTAATTTTCCTTCGGTTCCGACTTCCCGCGCCACCCGCGTTACTTCCGAGGCAAAAGAACCGAGACGATCTACCATCGTGTTGACGATATTCGCAGTTTGGAGAAACTCACCTTGCAGAGGTCTGCCTTCAATTTCTGTAGCGATCGTTTGCGATAAGTCACCATTAGCAACTGAGCGAATTACCCGCGTAGTTTCAGCTGTTGGTTGAACTAAATCTGTAATCAGAGTATTGACAGAAGTCACGCAATCTGACCAAGAACCACGAACATCTCCGAGAGAGGCGCGTTCAGCAATTTTTCCTTCTTTGCCAACAACGTTACCAATCCGTTGTAGTTCGGCCGCCATCCGCTCATTCTGGTCAATAATATCATTGAGCGTATCAGCTATTTTCCCCGCCACACCAGTATGGCCTATGGGCATCCGAGCAGAGAAGTCACCCTGTTTAACAGCATTCAGCGTTCTTAGTAGCTGATTTAAATCTAGATTGTCGCTGTCTCTAGTTAACTGTTCGGTTGCCATAGCCTTTTATTTAAAGAATTTACTAGTTTTTCGTGTTTAAAAAAGACTTTCTCAAAGCACAGAATTGTGATTGTAACTCTCATTAGTGCTTTTAGCTTTTCTGGTACTGCCGATCGCAAAAAATTTTCATAATCTGATTAGCTTGGAGTACCTAGTTATTTTATTGCCAAATGTCCTCATTACTGACTGTGCATAGCACAAAGGTTAGTGAAGCTGAATTTAAATCTAACTTTTGAGTGAGGAAATCAGCTTTACTGTCAGTTAGGTAAAACTTTTAGTGAGGTTAGTTTGTTTAGCTTTAATAACCAAAATCCTATTATGCTTGTAAAGACAATAATCAAGTTTAACTTTTAATTTATTGTTGTCTTAAGTTAATGACTCAATATTTTGATTTGCACTCCGTAATGCGTACTAACTCTAATGATAACGGAGGAAATTAAAATTTCTCAAGAGGTAATGCAGTAGGGCAGTGAAGAAATTCACTATTGAGAAAGAACCTCTCCCCCAACCCCTCTTTGAGACAAAGAGGGGAGTTTGGCTCCCCCTTCCCTAGTAGGGAAGGGGGCTGGGGGGTTAGGTCTTTGATTACTGAGTCGATGCCCAAAACTTGTTGTTACCAAAAAATACGCAGTCAACAAGGCTGTAGGTGGGTTTGCCGCGTCTCTTTATAATTGTTGATTAACTTGCCGCTCTATCTCCCGGTGCAGATGGAATTATTCGCTCTGGGGTGTTTCCGGGTTTGTGGTTAGCGGTGGAGGCGCTGTTAAACAATCAGATGGTGCAAGTGTTGGAGGTGGTGCAAGCGGGGTTGAAGTCACCGGAACATAATGCGTTTGTGCAGCAGTTGCAGAAATACACAAGTCTGAAATAGTTTACTCACTTGGTTTTTCGCGTCAGTTTTACCCCACCCTAACCCTCCCCTTGCAAAGGGGAGGGAACTAAATTTCCAGTCTCCCCCAATGCATCGGGGGGATTAAGGGGGGTAATTTGACTTGCGTATACACACCCTAGCCTTAAAAAGGGGGAACTAGTGTCCCCTTTTTAAGGGGGTTGGGGGATCTCAAACCAGGGTAAATTGAGTGTTTGAGCTTAAGTTGACACTAAACCCTATTGGATTTTACTCAACTGACGATCGCACCCGACACCCCATTCATAGATCCATTTGCAGAAGAAAGCTGAACAGAATCGGCTGCTAAAGAATTGGTGGGTTTGGAATTGCCTACTACGCTTTGCTTCTTCTTGGTATTACCTCGTCTAGCACCACCCGCCATCTCGTATTCTCGGCTGGTTTTACCGTAACGGCTGCCAACTCCTAATAACATTTTTTCTGACATCGCTATTACAGCCTTTTCGGCGTTATTCACGTCATCTGTAAGTTTGTCAATGGTAGATAATGCAGTGTTGTAAGCAGCAAGCTTAGACCGGAGATCGTTAATTGTCGTGGTGTAAGCTTGTATAGTCAATCCTTCACCAAAGTCAAGTTTTACATTAATAGATTGTAAACTTTCAATCCGGCGATCGGCTCGTTCTAAAGCGGTGGAATTTCTTTTACGACGTGCCATAATGCATCTCTGCTACTAGGTTATTAGTACTGTTTTATACCAAAATATTTATGATTGTCATGGGAAAATATAGCAAATCAGTTGCAATTATATTTCTCAAAATTTAGTTAATTTCACTTAGACTATATTCTATTTTCGGTATTAAATAGAGTCATAATTTTGTTACAACAATTGCTGCAATGATTTAAGCCTTTCTTATACATGGAAGAACATTTGTTGCACAGCATTAAACAATTGCAGGAAGGACTTATATATTTGCCAGAAAAACTTAAGCCTTTCTTATACATGGAAGAATATTTGTTGCAAAGTATTAAGCCTTTCCAGCAAGGGCTTATACATTTGCCAGAAAAACTCAAGCCTTTCTTATACATGAAGTAATCTTAGCTGCAAAGGTTTAAATTTTTACAGCTTCAAGCGTAATAGCGTAGGCGTAGCCCGTCGTAGACATCGCTTTCAATACGGTTCGGTTAAGTGAAGACGCGATAAATCGCCGTCTCTACAATAATTTTTATTTGAACTTTTAACGCATCTACCTTCTAAACTGTCACACCTTCCAACTCTTCATCCGTTAACTCATACAATTGGCGCAACTTATCTAACTTATCATCATCAGCTTCCCAGAAACCCCGCCCATGCGCCTCTAACATTCTCCCTAAAATATTGCGAAAAGCTTCAGGATTTGCCTTACGTAATTTATCCGCCATCTCTGCATCTAACGCATAAGTATCTGCGGCTTGGTCATAAACCCAATCATCGCTAAAATCAGCAGTACCACCCCAACCAATCAACGCCGTCATCCGTTGGGAAATTTCAAAAGCACCACCAGAACCTTGATTCACCATCGCTTGCGCCCATTTGGGATTTACCAACTTAGTGCGATACTCCATTCTGAGCAAATCATCTAACTTGCGCGGTGTGGTATCCTTCGAGAAACTTTCTACAAAGCTGGTTGTCACCTTCTTACCGCCTTGTTTTTCTGCTGCCTTTTTCAAACCGCCAGTATTGGCGTAATATTCTTGAATATCAGTTAAACCATATTCTACCGAATCGATTTCTTGGACAATGCGATCGCTAGTTTTTAACAACGTATTCAAAACTTCTGGTCTAGCTTGACCTTTATCTTCTCTCCCATAGCTAAACACATTGCGACTTTGCCAAGTATTGCCTAATTCCTCGCCAGATTCCCAGTTACCATCCACTACTCTATCGTTCACCAAAGAACCAAAATCACCCGCCGGATTAGAAAACAATCTCGCCGAGGCATTTTCCACACCTTGGGCTTTTAAAGCTAAAGCGTGTTTCCTGATAAAATTGCGATCGTCCGCTTCATCAGCATCAGCCGCCCGTTGAAATAAATCATCCAGCAATTCGATGATATTTACAAAACTATCTCGGAAAATTCCAGACAAATTACCCAACACATCAATGCGGGGATGTCCAACCTCCGCCAACGGCTTTAATTCATAACGAACAACTCTACCAGTTCCTTCCTTAACAGGTTCAGCCCCCACCAATTCCAGCAAAATCCCTAAAGATTCACCCTTAGTTTTAATCGCATCCAATCCCCATAACATCACCGCTACCGTTTCTGGATATTTCCCATGTTCATCCAAATGCTGGGCGATAATTTTTTGAGCAATTTCTCGTCCCCGTTCATAAGCCGCAGGCGAAGGCATCCGATAAGGATCTAAAGCATGAATATTTCTCCCAGTCGGTAACACACCAGCCCCATCCCGTAATAAATCCCCACCAGGCGCAGGCGGAATATACTCCCCATTCAACCCCCTTAACAAATTCGTCAACTCATCCGTAGATTGCATCAACAAATCTTTTATTAGTTTTTCCTCTTCTTCTCTTTCTTCATTTTTTCCTTCCTCTTCCCCAAAATATGCCTCCAAATAAGAAGCCAATTCCTCTTCATTCGGTGCTTCCCCCAAAGTATGCAACCCCGAAGAAAACAATCGATTTTCTAAAACCTGCAAATATTCATACAACTCCACCAAATAATCATCAAAAGCATGATTGCTAAACATCCGCACATTTTCAGGAGTAAACGCAAGTCCCAACTTTTTCGCATCCGCAAACGGACAATCAGCATCCAATCCAGAGTCCACAATTTTTTTACAAATCCCTTCCTTCAAAACATAATTCTTTTGCGGATCTTCCCGATACTCTGCAATCAAATCGCGCAATGCTACCAATTCCTTATACAAACCTGCACGTCCATAAGGCGGTACATTATGAGAAATCAATACACCATAACCGCGACGTTTTGCCAACATCGATTCAGACGGATTATTCGCCGCATATATATATAGATTAGGCAAATTTCCTAACAGAATATCCGACCAAGAATAACCAGTATTACCTAACGGAGAACCAGGCAACCATTCCACCGTCCCATGCATTCCAAAGTGAACTAAAGCATTAGCTTGAAACTCATTTTGCAACCATTTATAATAAGCAGCATATTGGGGATGAGGCGTTAAATCCCGTTCAAACATTAAGCGCATCGGGTCACCTTGTATTCCCAAAGGTGGTTGTACACCTATCCACACATTGCCTAATTGCACACCGCCAATTTGGAATTTTTCACCATAAGTTTTAATACCAGTTCCCGTGAGAGATTTCCATTGTTTTTCGATGCGGGAAGTTTGCAGATATCCCAACCATTTTTCTAGAGTGCGAACATTGACACTACTTGTGAGATGGGCATCTTTCTCTAGGGGCGGGCAAGATGCCCACCCCACAAGGGGATTAGCTTCATCTGCTTCTTTTACCCAGCGAATCAATTCTTCGCCATCTTCCGGTAAATCTCCGACGGTATAACCTTGTTCTTTGAGTGCGTGGAGAAACTTCAGCAAACTACGCGGCACATTTAATAATGCAGCTGTACCCACAGCACCATAACCTGGAGGAAATCCATATAATATAATGGCAATTTTGCGTTCCGATGCAGGTTTTTGCCGCAAAGCCACCCAAGTTTTTACCCTACCAATTAATCGCTCCACCCGTTCGGGAACCAGATAAATATTTTCACCCACCAAACCACCAAGGGGAACGGTATCAATAGCGCCATCTAATTCTGGTAATGCGTACAATACGACACTTTGCAATCCGCCGATACCTTGACGCGTCCACGAGGAAATATCTTGAATTAATAGTGGTGCAGCAACAATATAAGGTACATTCTTGGCAGTGAGGATGCGTTTTGCTACTTCTATTTGACGGCCAGCTTCCATTGAACCAGCCGGGCCACCCACGAGAGGAAAGCCAATTGTGGAAACGATCGCATCCACTTTTACTGCTTCACTTGATAGTGAGGGAGTTTCTATATTACCTAGTTGTCGTTGCTGAATTTCATAGTCGGTTGTCATTAAATCTCGTACCGCCACATGTCCTTCTACGCCGTTGATGAAGATGGGCAAAGGAGTTAAACCGGCTGATTCAAAACTGCGAATCAGTTGGGGAATGTAGGGTTGTTTGGTGATGACGTGTTTTCGGTAGAGGAGAATTCCGACAACTGGTTTTGTGGGGTGGGCATCTTGCCCGCCCTTCGGGAATGGCAGGCGAGACGCCTGCCCCACAAGATACCATTCTAAATATTCGCGGGGCGATTCAAAAAACCCTTGATAATCGGGGTGGAGTAATCCGATGTTGGGGGTTTCAATTAGCGGGGGAATGTCGCCGATTTTTAAATCTAAGTATTTTTCTGCCAGTGTCCAGAATAATGAAGCGACATTTTCTGGGCCGCCTGCATTCCAGTAACCGTAGATAATTAACCAGTTGCGTAAGTCTTGGAATTTTTGCACTGGCACGTATTTCAGTAGTTTGGGGCCAATTTTTAAGAAGCTGATGTAACCAGCGAGTTTGTCTTCTTCTCGTCCGTTGCTAAATTTGTCGAGGATGAATTTAACTGGTTTGGGCATTCCTTTGGGTTTGTCGCCAATGGCAAAATCACCCAGCTTGGTTAAACTTATCAATTCCAAGGCTGACTCGAAAACTAGGCGGATGGGAATTTGGGCAATGCGATCGCGCAACCACACAACTTGGTCATAATCAAATAGTAGGCTACCGAAAAACACATCAGCGCCATCGAGTGCTGTTTCTACCTCGGCGCGTTTGGTTGTAAGATCGCGATCGCTAAATACCCGAATATCCAACTCAGGACAGCGAGAGTTAGCCAAAAAGGCTGCTTTTCTGTACAAGTCAGCGTTGAATGATTCAAACCCAGCAACCAAGACGATGCGTTTCATGCCTGTAAGCTACGAAATATTTCTTTACTTAAATTTTAAACGTGCTTCCAGGCTGATTATTAAATATCTACCCACAGATTTTGGTCAGTAGTTCCTTGAAGGTATGAGGACTTCACTATCACTACTGCCTTTAGGATATTTTGATTGCAAAAAAGTTGTAATATGTTGAGTCAAATTCAGTGCATCATTGAATTCTTTTGACTGCTGTAGCGCTTCGTATAGCAAACGAATTTCTTGTGCTGACAAGTTTGTGAATGTACGCAACTCGGTAATATCTAATCTCCGGTTAAACTCATTGGCAGTATGTCGCCATTGATGTATAAGCGAAAATAACTCTCTATCTTGACGTTCTGCAAACACATTAGATGCGATCGCTGTTTCCGTCACTGATATAATTAATCGCGGAAAAACTATCGGTCGTCCTGGTCTATGTGAGTTTGGATTAAATCGTTCGTCAGATAAAATTACGTCATTCGATCTGCACTCATTCAGTAAGGCACGCAGAAATTCTATCCTCTTTTCGTTAGCTGATGCCCATCGTTCGCCAAAAATCCCGGTAATTGTGGCTAATAATCCCAGACCTGTTAGTATTGGTTCTAAATTTTTTTCATCTTTAGTCCACCAGACGGCAGCTAAAATAAATCCCAAAAGTAGAGGGAAAAACGTGATAAAACTCACTAGGTTTTTCATACTCATATCACATCTTACCTTTTAGACCATATATCATTTGCTACAGAAGGATTATTGTTAATTCCTGAAGAGTCAGGGGCAATTAAGATTAAATCCATGCCAAATCCATTTTTTAAACGCGGTTCCAATACTGTGTGTAGCCTATCAACAAGCACCAGGTTGCAGTCTGATATAGTTTTCTGGATACCATTAGAAGCATATTTCCGACTCAGATATAAACGAATCGTATCTTGGTCTTCAAAATTCATTACTGACCGATCGGGTAACATTACTTCAATTTTGTTTTTAGTTAGATTGCGATACAGGATTTTTATTAATATTCCTCTATCAGCTTCTACAGTACCTTCAAAAAACACACTATTTAAGTCGAGATGTAAATCAGTATTTTGCAGCAACGCGCTGGTGACAAACTCTTTAAACGATTTAGTTTTTGCGTATTCTTTGGCTGCATTTTGTGCCGCTTCGTCGCTTAATTCTTCGGTGGTAGCTACTTCTAGGAGTAGTCTATCTTCAGGTCGCATTAGTTTAGAAATAGTTTGCAAAAGTTCTGTGTCTTGCTGAAAGTTAGCTAATGTGTTCCCCAGGAGCGAAAATAGCACAGGACTGTTATTGATAACTCTATCTAGTAGTTTTCGTAACTCGTTAACATTTCTCTCAATTGAGAAGTCAACTTGAATTGGCAATACATGGCTACCTTGCAATTGCGATCCTCTCGTTGCTTGTTGCACACCTAGTCTTAACATTTCCGAACTCATATCAACTGGAAAGTAGAGTAAATCGGGATTTACGTTAATCAATAAACTTAAAATGTGTTGGTCTTTCTCACCGGTGCCGACACCTAAACTTACATAATGATATTGCCGATCTTTGATATTATTAAAATGAATTTGATGCCATCGATATCTAAAAGATTCTATACTTTCTTTCATTACAAGATAGAAGCGATCGTTGCAAGCACGATCCCAGGCGATGGTTGGGCCGATTCCCCAATAGGAAAAACCAGATAAAATCTCTTTTCCATCGCCTGTTGCAGAAAATTCCCCTCTCAATTCTTGCGTGAGTTCTGCAAGTTTGCTAGATTGATCTTCCCCTATGAAACAAAGAGTCCACCCTAAGCCGGGTTCATTGATGGAATTCTCCAGTAGCTTCACAAAATTTAAAGATCCCATATTGAGCCTCGTTTCTTGAGCAGTTTATTTGATAAATCTCGTACAGGTGTGTCTAGAAGCGATGGCTCCGCCAACACCAGGGGCGAACGCGTATTCATTAATACTGTAAAGCATTATGTGTTAAGCTGCTCAGGGTTAACAAGAAGCCAAGGGTAGAGTCTGTCAAGGGTTTACGGCCTTATAAACCCAGGTTCACATCAGGGGGTGCGTTCGGTTTCGGGATTTGGGCATCTTAACTAAGTACTTTTGTCATGGCTTTCCAGTTTTACAAAGCGTTATTATCTAAATAATGGAGGCAATTACTAGATTTCAATTTATTGCAAAATTTTACTGGTTATTCTCGATATTGATAATTTATAATAGTTGTGTTTTTGGTTACAATATAGCTTGTAATTAATGGATTTTACCAAATCAAAGTTACTGCTCAGGTTCGCACAAAAACTTATTTGGTTTAATAGCATAGTCATGCTGAGAATAATGCAGCCATTGCTAACAAGTATTTTCACAAA
This sequence comes from Nostoc sp. DedSLP04, assembly GCF_034530775.1. Lineage (NCBI taxonomy): Bacteria > Bacillati > Cyanobacteriota > Cyanophyceae > Nostocales > Nostocaceae > Nostoc > Nostoc sp. DedSLP04. The sequence continues at coordinate 34,201 of NZ_JAVRCL010000064.1, forward strand.
GTTATTAACAAAACTTTGTCTATATAATTAGAAGAGTTTTGAATTAGTGTAAAAACAATTAACTTGAGGATGAAATAATGAAATTCGGAATCGATAGCGGGCACAATTGTCCACCAGATACAGGAGCTAGAGGAATTAAAATCGAGGATAATTTAACTTTAGATGTCGGTAATAGAGTTATAACCAAATTAAGAGCTTTAGGAAATGAAGTCGTAGTATGTAAACCAAGTAGTGCTAGTACAGTACGTGAATCACTCTCAAAAAGATGTTCTACAGCTAATGCGAGTAAAGTAGATATTTACGTCTCGATTCATTTTAACTCTTTTAACGGGCAAGCTAACGGCACAGAAGTATTTGCAACTAGCGATACAGGTAGAAAAATTGCTAAACCTGTATTAGATGAAATCATCAAGTTAGGATTTTTTAATCGTGGCGTTAAGAGTGGTTCCCACTTGTTTGTTCTGAAAAATACAGATATGCCTGCTATCTTGATAGAATGTTGCTTCCTCGATTCGCAAAAAGATATAAATCTTTTTAATCCTGAAGCAATGGCTAATGCAATTGTCAAAGGCTTAACTGGTAAAGTGCCAAGTGTTCCTGTTAACCCTGTACCAGATGAAGAAGATAATGTAGATACCACGATTCTCAGACTGCAAAAAGCCTTAAATCGACTAAAAATAACTGATAAAAATGGTAAAACATTAGTGGAAGATGGCTTCACAGGGGCTAACACCAAATCTGCTGTAGAAAAATTTCAGACTATTGTTGGGGTTCAGTCAACTGGAATTGCTAATGAAGCTACATGGAGTGCCATAAATCAAATTTTGGCAAAACGAATACTTAGACCAAATCATGCTGGTAATGCAGTTGTCAAATACTTGCAATACCGTTTAGGTGTTGAGAATGATGGTGTCTACGGGCCGCAAACAGAGGTTGTAGTTAAAAACTTTCAAAAGCAAAATGGTTTAGATGCTGATGGAATTATCGGCCCTGCTAGTTGGCAGAAATTAATTGGTTAGACTGATGGCGACTAGAGACTAGAGACTGGGGTAGTAGTGCTGAGTAAAGAAGTTGGGAATCTAACATCTTTACTCAGAACTGAGAACGGGTTAAACGCCGCGTTACAGCTAACAAAACTTTTTTGCCTAATCAATAAATGAAGAAGCTAATTTTAGCAAATTACAACCATATTTTGTTCATAACATCTTTGGCAAATACACAAACTGCCAAAGCATTTAAGATAGCATTGATATTGCTTAAAGGCATTGAGCTAAATTAATTAAAAGAAATAACCAAAGCGTAGGAAATCACCTATTCTGCTGACAAGAATCTGTTCAACTTAACCTTCGGCACTTTCAGCGCGCACGGGAATTATAATTCCTTCCTGTTGCAGTGCATTCGTAAAAATCTTCCGAAGAACGCGCTGAATCTGAAGATGTTTTCCTGGCTTTACTTTCGTCAATGTTCGTAGCAACAAGTTAGACTCTCCCAAACTTTCGACTCCATCCACCTGTGTGCTTTCTAGTACATCTGGATCTTCTGCTTTTAACTGCTGTCCCACCTCCTCAATGACTTTGTACACGTGCGCTAAGTTGGAATTATAAGGCACGCCAACTTCTACTACTGCAAAGATATACTGTTTGGAGTAATTAGTAATTGAGCCAATATCGCCATTGCGAATAATCTGCAATTGACCGTTAGGATGTCTGACACGAGTGGTTCTGAGTTCAATCGCCTCGACAATACCTTCGACAACTTTCTCTTCGGCTTTTCCGGCTTCAATATAGTCACCTACTAAGTAGTAGTTTTCAAACAAAATAAAGAAGCCGCAAACAATATCGTTAATTAATGTTTGTGCCCCTAACCCCACAGCGATGCCGACAATACCAGCACCCGCAAGTATGGGAGTTGGATCGATACTCAGGGCATAGAGAATGAAAACTGTAGCACCGAAGTAAATTAAGTATTGTAAGAAACTACGAAATAGAGGAACGAGCGTCAGGCGTCTACTTCTTTGAATATCAGTTAGATTCTGCTCTTTGAACAGCACCTCTTCAATCAGTAAGTAAACTACCTCAAACAACACGCGACTAATGAAGATGATACCGATTATCTTGATAATTCGCGGGCCAAAAGTTGCGACATTGGCAATTAACTGCACCTGTTGAATCACCAATGTTGCCATGCAGACATAAATCACAAATTCCAAGCAGCGCTTTAAAAAGGGTATTAAGTGTCGGAGGCGATCGTAGAATCTGAGCAGGTTATCAGGATTGGAGTATCTGATGCTGAGAGCATCTAGACTATCAACGATCGCAGCGGCTGCTTTGAGTATAAGCAAGCCAACGGCAATGATTAGATAAATTCGCAGGGCGATGTACAAATATTCCGAAACCGTAGTTGGTAATTTGAGAAACTGGGCACACAAGATAGTAGCCCATAGCCAAATTCCACCACTGATTCTGTCATACAAAGCGTTAAAGAAAGCATCAATACTTTCATCGTCAGCAGTATTTTTTTCTAAGTTCTTGGCGCGAGTGCTGGCTACCTTCAGCCAATATTTGAGAAATTTCAGCGCGATCGCCGCTAAAATCAAAGTGCCAATACTCTGAGCTATGCCAATTCCTAGTGTCACCCAAAATCCTGATGGGATACGCTCAATCAACAAGAGTGTGTATTGCTGAAGGTTTTCGCCCCGATAAACTAGATAACCATTAGCACCCACAATCAGAATGCACGACACCACGCAAGCAAATAACAATAACCCTGTGATATTTCGGCGGAGGGTTTTGATACTTCTATTGTCGTTTTTAGGTATAAAGGTTTTAGTAAATAGCTTGAATAATTTGCTGAAAACCCAGTTTAGTAATAAAAAAACAAAGATTATCAGGCTGACTTCAGCCAAAATAATTAATACATTCATATATGAACAGAAAACTGAATCAGTTTAACAGTTGTATATCAAAATCTATTGAGATCGTCAAAGTTTTTTTATACATAGATGATTATTATTTCATATAATCACAACTTGTCAAGCCATTAACATTTTATTCACACGTTTACTTTTCGTCTTATCTTCACCAACTCAACGTAAGTGAGAATAAATCGAAGTAAATTAAGTAATGTAAAAAATCTGGAGATTATTTTTTAGTGACGGCTTCAGCCTTCATTTGCTCTCACTACAAACTTTGCATTATTGATGCCGCTTTCCTTAAGCGATGCTGATAGATGATTACCCCTGAATTTATCCAATCGAGAAAAGATTTTTGTTCCATTGAAATTCAGAAAAAGTCATTTCAGCAACGGCTAGCTGTGAAAAAGATTTACTGGCACTGTCAGGGGGAAATAACGATTCTTCCAACGAAAGCTGGTAGACGGGATGAAAGAGGATTATTTAGCATCAGCATTTTCACAATCCATCTGCACGACACAATTTCTCCCTTGTGCTTTTGCCTGGTAGAGTCCTTGGTCAGCAGCAGCAATTAAGGTTGCAGGAGATAATTGGCTATGAGGAGTGATGGTTGCCACACCAAGACTTAGAGTAATGAATTTACTGACCTGAGAACGGGGATGAGGCATTTGTAATGCACTAACATTGATCTGAATATCTTTTGCAACTGCAATAGCCCCTTCAATATCAGTATTCGGCAAAATAACTGCAAACTCTTCTCCGCCATAACGAGCCACTAAATCAGCGGGGTGTTTAACTGTCTGAGAGATTGCCTTAGCAACCTGTCTAAGTGCATCATCTCCTGCCAAATGTCCATGCGTATCGTTGTAAAGCTTAAAGTAATCGACATCACACAAAATCAAAGATAGCGAACCTTGCTCTCGTGCCAACCATTGCCACTGTGTATTTAACGTGTCATCAAAGCAGCGGCGATTTGCTACTTGGGTTAGACCATCGGAACAGGCAAGGCGCTGTAATTCCTGGTTTGCTTGTTGTAATTGGTGGTAAAGTTCTGATTGCTGAATAGCGATCGCAGCTTGGCCTGCTAACTGGTTAAACAAGTTAATCTCCGATTGCTGCCATTGTCTCGGATGACGGCATTGGTGAGCAATCAATAGTCCCCACAAACGCCCTTGCTGTAAAATTGGTACGACAAGGTTTGCCCGGATTTGCAGACTTCTAAGGAGGTCAACATGGCACGGTGATAATCCCGCAGTTTCAATGTTTTCGATCGCTCTGGTATTACCTTGTTGATAGTAAGCTGCACGCGTGGATTGAAAGCAGGTATCCATGACGTGAAATCCCAAAATCGACATACACCCTTCTGCTAAGGATTCTACAGCGACTAATCCACTCCAGTCTGGCTTAAACTGATACATCACCACTCGATCTACCTCAAACAGTTGTCGCACTTCGGCTACCGTGATTTGCAAAATCTCGTCTAACTCCAACGATTGTCGAATGCGCTGCGTTACAGCCGCAACAATTCGCTCAGACTCACTTTGGTGTTGGACACGCTGCTCAACCTGCTGAGAATGTGCCGATGCTAGAGTTAATGATGCGATTTGCTCAAAGAAAGGGGTTGTAGTGACAGGCGCTGCACTGGGTTTAGCAATCAAATAGCCTTGAGCAAAATTTGCACCTCGTTCTCGCAGCCAGTTCAGTTCCTCAATGCACTCAATCCCTTCAGCAACGGTTTGAATATTTAACTTTTGAGTAATCTCTAGAAGCTTCTCGGTAATCGAAGCTTTGTAAAGGTCTTGATGCACATCTCGAATTAACTCCATGTCCAGCTTGATAAAATCTGGACGTAACTGATGCAGCAAGTTTAGGCTGGAATAACCAGAACCAAGATCGTCAAGAGCGATTAAAAACCCAGCATTCCGGTAGTATTGAAGCACTGCCTTGAGGTGAGCTAAATCTTGAGGATTGTCTGACTCCACGACTTCAAAAACAACGCGATCGTGGGGAATTCTGGCAGTATCAATGGCCTCTACCGTACTACGTAGGCAAAAAGCTGGGTCATAAAGTGACGTTGGTGCAAAATTAATGAAGATGTGCCCATTCACTTGATGGCGGCTGAATTGAGTGATTGTGCTCAGACGAGCAACTTGGTCGAGTTGTGGTAGAAGTCCGGCTTCAGTTGCTAACTCCAGAATAGATGTCGGTAGTACTAAATTGCCTTGTTCATCTAGACCGCGCAAAAGCGATTCATATCCAAAAATTTGCGATGTATCGTTAATTGAAACAATTGGTTGAAAGTAACTGGTAAATCGTTCTGTTGCCAGCATTTCAACCAGCCAGTCGGATTGGTTTAACTTAATGAAGCGTTGTAATGAGGCTATGTCACTAAAATCATGGAGTTGAGGTTGGAAAGTGCCTTGCATGAAAAGGACTTGCGTCTCTTTTAATTCTCTTGGTGCAAGTAGTTTGGCCAGGTTACGGGCAATTTCTAGAGACTGTCCGGGTCTACACTCCAAACTCAAACCTGGTCGCTCGTGCATCAGTTCATACTTAAGGGAAAACTGCTGTAGGTAGGAGGTGACTTTTATCAGGGTATGTGAAACGGGGAACCAGAGAAAGAGCTTACCTGCTTCCTTAGTCCGGCAGCGTGCAATATTGCGACAAGCACAGGTTTTGGAGATAGGACATATTTGGCTCATAGCTAAATAATTTGCTCAATCCGATTTATTCTATTATTCCCATTATTTTTACTGTAAAAGATAAACTACACTTCAAATACATGAAGATTTGATGAGTTAAGTAAACTGCATAATTTAGCTGAGTAAGTGACTTTGCGACACATACCAAAATTTATACTAGAAGCCCAAGTAATTGCCGAGGTATTTTGTACAATCAAGCAACAAAAAGAGGAGTTATATTAACAATTTAAGTTACAAAGTAAAAGTAAAGTTAGCCAAATTAGTGACAGCGTTTAGCTAGATTAATTCAGAGTAAATATATCTTTTTGAAGAATGAATAGACCTCAATAAATAACAAAATATTTAAAACAAGTTAATAAATTAAGCCATGAATCAAAGAGCTTTCATCCTAAATCCCTCTCCCAATGTTGGGAGAGAGACTTTGAAATTGGCTCCACTATACTTAGACATGCCCACTTCTACCAATTAGAATTGCAATTTCCTTGATTAATTCCTCTGGTTCGACGGGTTTAGACAGATGCTTTTGAAACCCCGATTCAAGTGCTTGTTGCTGATTGATTTCTCCAGCATAAGCAGTTAAAGCGATCGCCGGAATTTGTTTGGCTTGATTTGCCTGCAATGCTTTAACTTGGCGCATTAGCATATAGCCATCCATCTCTGGCATTCCAATATCACTGAGCAGCATATCTGGTTCTGACTCTGCCAAAATTTGTAATGCTTCTTTTGCTGATGTCACTGCTGTCACCATTGCTCCAGCCTGTTCTAGTACAAATGTGTGAAAGTCACGGGTATCATCGTCATCATCTACAACTAAGATTTGGCTGCCTGCCAGGATTTCAATCGCAGGAGAAGGATTTAGTGCAGCAATATCTATGTTTGGTTTTGGGGTTAAATCTTTTTTAATTAGTGGTAGCCGGACTCGGAAAATAGCTCCTTGCCCCTCACCTAAACTTTCTGCCTGAATCGTGCCGCCATGTAATTCGGTCAAATGACGCACAATTGCTAACCCTAACCCCAATCCACCAAATTTTCGGGTTGTCGTGCCATCAGCCTGACGAAAATATTCAAACACGTAAGGCAGAAACTCAGGGCTGATTCCCTTACCTGTATCGCTGACGGTAATCTGAGCTTCAGCGCCAACGTACTCTAGTTGAATATCAATTTTTCCTCCTTCAGGAGTGAATTTAACGGCATTCGATAAGAGATTCCAAATAACTTGTTGTAAACGACCGGAATCACCCAAAACTTGCCCGAAAGAAGCATCCAGCATCGTCTGAATTTGAATATTTTTGGCTTCTGCTGCCAAACGGACTGTTTCCAATCCCGCCTCAATCACCAGTACTAGGTTGACAGGTAACATCTTCAGGTTGAGCTTGCCTTGTAAGATTCGAGAGACATCAAGCAAATCTTCAATTAGTTGAGCTTGTAATTGAGCATTCCGCTCGATAGTTGCGATCGCTTTCTTTATGGCTGCTGTGTCAAACTCACGAGTCTGCAACAGTCTCGCCCAACCAAGAATCGGATTCAGAGGCGATCGCAATTCATGGGAAAGTACCGCCAGAAACTCATCTTTAATCCGGTTGGCTCTTTCGGCTTCAGTTCTGGCAGTTTGCTCGAGTTTTAGGAGGCGATCGCGTTCGGCTTCTGCGACTTTGCGTTCGGTAATGTCAATCACTGAGCCGATATAACCTTTAAACTCACCGTCCACTCCAAACCACGGATTCGCAGCATCGATGCAAGAGCGATATTTGCCATCTTTGCGCCGCAAGCGGTACTCCAAACGGAAAGCCGAATAACTGCTACTAGCTTCCAGAAAAACATTCCTGGTGTCATTGCTGTCTTCTGGATGCACAGCATTTAACCAGCCAAATCCCAAACCCATTTCCTCGCTCTGACCTGTAAAATCGTACCAGCTTTGACTGAGATAGGTGCAGTAGCTATTGGTGTCTGTCACCCAAACCATGAAGGGGGCATTATCAGCCATGTTGCGGAACTTTTCTTCGCTTTCCCGAAGTGCTTTTTCTGCTTGTTTGCGATCGCTAATTTCTGTAACAAAAATGCTGACTCCTTCTGCAAAGGGGTAGACGCGGTTTTCAAACCAGCGCTGCGAAGCTGGATAAAAGTATTCAAACTGAACAACAGTATTTTGGGCGATCGCCCGATGAACCTCAGTATCAAACTCGCTTTTAACCATATCGGGAAACACTTCCCAAACGATCTTACCTAGCAACTCTTCTTTGGGGATGCCAACAATTTCTGCTACCTGTTCATTGACAAAGCTATAACGCCACTCTCGATCCAATACAAAGAACTGGTCTTGAATACCAGCGATAACAGTCTCTAGGTGTGCTTTGGCGACCTCAGCTTCAATTCGCAACCCTTGCTCGCGTTCCATTGCCTCTTGGCGGAGACGAGCCATTTTTAGGGCTGCCTCTACCCGCGCCAACAATTCACGGGCAGAGAAAGGTTTAATCAGATAATCATCGGCTCCCGCTTCTAACCCTTCCACCCGTGCCTCTTCTCCCGCCCGTGCCGACAACAGGATGATGGGAACTTTTTGCGTCAGCGGATCGGCTCGTAATGCTTGCAGCAGTCCAAAGCCATCTAATCCAGGCATCATCACATCTGTCAGTACCAAATCGGGGACACGTCCACGAGCCGAATCCAAAGCAGTTAAACCATCCGGCACTGATTCCACCTCATACTGTTGACTTAATAGCCGCTTAACATAATCGCGCATATCTGCGTTGTCATCCGCCAAGAGAATCCGAGCAGAGGGTGCAGAGGGGCAAAGAGGCAGAAGGGAAAATACTTCCTGCTCCCCTGCCCCCTTGCTCCCCTGCTCCCCTGCCCCCTTGCTCCCCTGCTCCCCTGCCTCTTCCGGTAGCCACCGCAGGGCTTCTTCTAAATAAGGTGTTGCACCTAATGCAGTTGAAGCTAAAGTTCGCGGGGCACTAATTCGGTCTGGAGGCAAATGAGCATATCCTGTTGGAATTGACACAGTAAAGCAACTGCCTACTCCAAGAAGACTGGTAACATTAACTGTTCCACCATGCATTTGCACCAATTCTTGCACCAGTGATAATCCAATTCCTGACCCTTCAAAAGTTCGTCCTTGCGCCCCTTTGACGCGGTGGAATCGTTCAAAAAGGTGGGGGATTTCTGCGGCTGGGATACCGATTCCTGTGTCTTTGACTGCAAACTCAACATGGTCATTTAACCACTGCAAACTGACTGCAATTTCTCCAGCCATCGTGAACTTGAAGGCATTCGAGAGTAGGTTAAGAACAATTTTTTCCCACATCTCTCGATCTACATACACTGGTGCTGGCAGGACAGGACAATTAACTGATAACTGCATCCCTGCCCGTTCTACTGCGGAACGAAATACACTAGCTAGTTCTGCGGTGAAGGTGGCAAGGTTGGTGGGTTCATAAGAGGCTTGAACCCTTCCGGCTTCAATGCGTGAAAAATCTAGCAAGCTGTTGACCAGTTTCAGCAGCCGAAGTCCGTTGCGTTGCACCATTTCTAGCTGCTCTCGTTCTTTGGCTGGAAGCAGAGTAGCACAGGTGGCTAAGGTGTCTTCTAATGGCCCCAACATCAGAGTCAGTGGGGTACGGAACTCGTGGCTGACGTTGCTGAAAAAGACGGTTTTGGCGCGATCGATTTCTGCCAAGGCTTCAGCGCGTTTGCGTTCTTCCTCGTAAGCTTGGGCATTAGCGATGCTGGCGGCAATTTGAGCCGCAACTAAATCAATGAATCCTTTATAATTGTCGTCGAATAGCCTGAAGGGGTTCAAACCAGCGATTAATATACCAGCTTTTCCGCTTTGACCAGATGCGGCAATGGGTACTGCGATCGCTTGATGGGGCGATCGCTGCCAAACACCACAGGGTAGACTACTAAAAGACACTTCCAAATCGGAAATCAGTTTGGCTTGATGCGTTTTGCTCACTTCCGCAAAGGGCCAAACCCCATCAGCATCGAGAGCCACTGTTTCTGGAACTGCTACGTGATTTTGCCCAATGCGGCACGTTCCAGCCAAAAAAACTTCTTGCTTATCGGGATCGACCAGATAAATCATGGCGAACGGGAGATCGTAAGGGTTGCTCTCCAGACAACTCGCACTTAGCGTACAGGCTTCATCGAATGTCCGTGCGTCTGCTGTCCTCGCCGCTAGTTCGCGCAAAAGTGCCAATTGACGCTCGCTGATAATTCGCTGCGTGTCCTCTGTGTTGGCGCAGATGATCCCACCTGTGTCGCCCTGGTCATTAGGAACCGGGCTATATGAAAAAGTATAATAGGTTTCTTCTGGGTAGCCATTGCGCTCCATAATTAGCAGTAGCGCTTCGTCGTAAGTACCCTCATTCTTCAGCATTGCTGATTCGGCGCGAGGCCCAACCTGATCCCATATTTCCCGCCACACGTATGAAGCCGGCTGTCCAAATGCTTCTGGATGTTTGCCGCCAATAATAGTTTTATAAGCGTCATTGTAAAGGTTAATCAGTTCCTCGCCCCACCAAACAAACATGGGTTGACGGGAAGTTAGCATAATTCGCACGGCAGTCTTCAAACTCTGCGGCCACTGCTGTGTTGGGCCAAGGGACGTTTTTGACCAATCCTGTTCTCGCATCCTAGCCCCCATTTCACCTCCACCGATAAGGAAATTTACGTTGGCGTTGCTTGCTAACGTTGACTCGTTCTTCATTAATTCCTCTCGATTGGTCATGTACGGTTACAGGCTACATCGGTGGTTATCTTTTAGAAAAAATCCTCTATAAATTAGACTAGACCTTTACGCTTCTAAACACTTATTTTAGAGGATATTCAAAGGCATATACAGGGTGAGATACCAACTCTACTGTGACTTTTCAAAGCATTGAAATTGCCTTTTCGGGGCAAGCTTCTACTTTGGCTATTTTTATTGTCTCCTTTATATCATCGATATTTCAAGCTAGCTACCAAGGGCAATTCTCATTAGACAATGATGTTGCAACGGCGATCGCTAGCCACAAGCATTTGGCACGCTGTAGCTCAAGCAGACGCGTTTTAATAATGGATCGCGCTTTAATTCCCCTGCCGAGGAAACTTTGAAGGAGGGGAATTAAAGCATTCTAAGTTAAGACTACCCCTTTCAAGGTGACTGGAAAAATCTCTCTTTTTCTCTTTGTGCGCTCCGCGTCTGTGCAATTTAAAAGTAATTTATTTAACTACTTCAGACAGAAAAAACACAGAGCAAAAAGATTAAAGAGGAATTTTTTGACCAAAACTTTTACTTACGTTGAAGGGATAGTCTTATAAGTATTTAAATCGTTTCTGTAAACATACCGGTTCGGGCAAACTCTTCTTCTTCAGGGGTGAAGAGTGGAGCTTTATCCACAAGGCTAGGTTCAAAGTAGTATGTTTCTTGGAGAAATTGTCCGTTAATGACAGCTTCCTCTAAATCCTTGATGTGGTTCTGTGCAACTATACACGCTTCCTTGAGGTTATTCGCATCGCCCTTCTCCAGCAGCTTTGGCAATTCTGTTTTTACCCCTGTCAGCCGTGCCAATGGCTTCAGAATTCCATAGATGTTGTAGATGCGAGCAGTTTCTATGCTGGTGTATTTGAGTGCATTGGCTCTTGCTAACTCAGAGTCAAGGCTGGGCCAAAAACGGGTGGTGTAGAATGCTTTTTCATCCTTGTGATACCATTCTTCCGATCGCGCAATGGAAGAAGAAACGGTGTTATGCAGTTTCCAGAAGAATAAGCGCAGGGAAGAACCATCTACGACGGTAGATAATTTTGCCTCCAATGATACCTCAAAGTCAGTCAGCTTGGGGTCGCGCCCAAGTACCAGGTATTCTACAGGATACATATCCACTTCCTTATTTTGGACAACATACATATTCAGGTGGTGTCGGCAGTAAGGACAGGGGTACATTGTGGCAAACAGTTGGAAGAAATCTTTGAAGATTGCGATTGCGGCTTTTTGCTGTACATCGGTCTTGGTAGACACAATCTCAGCTGTAGTATGGAAAAAGCGCCACACTGCCGGGCCAATGTAGTAGGGGAAGCTGACTCGCATTTGGGAATCCTTCACCTCAGTCCGATCTAGATAGACATCAATGAATGCTACATACTGCGATAGCGCTCCTGATTCTCGCCCAAATTCTAGGCGTTCGCGGCGTTTCTGGACTCCATTCAGGTAGTGATGCGTTAACCGCCATGCTTGTTTGAGGATCAATTTCTGTTTGGGAGTGCAACGGGGAAAATTTTCGGCAACATCCGCCCCGTAGCGGTTAAATTCTCCTGAGTTTTTTGTACACTGATACCATTCATCCAAAGCCGCTTGGTCGGGTACGGTGTTACTTTGGATATCTGCTGTGCTAGAAACACTAAAGGCTGCCAACAATTTCGGCATAAAGTCCTCATACCAGTATGCTACTGGCATGATTGCACCATCTATTTCCTCAGTTGCTTGGGAGAGAATGACGCGGTTCCACTTGTGCAAATAGTCTTTTGGATTTGCCTGAGATTTAACTGGTGGTGGAGCCATTTCTTCGTTCAGTTCTATTCCTCTGAGACGATTGAGTTCATTAATGGCCAGCACACCTTCTACGATGTCACCCAAGCTGAGACTTTTCTTTTTGATCGTAATTGCAAACTCGACTCCGGCAGCAAACTTTTCTTTGACATTGGCAAATTTACTCCGCGCTTCTAAAATCGCTTGCTGTTCTGCCAACATTTCTGGTGTCTTTGCCACTGTTTGCCAGTTCTTAATCCGCTCCTGCAATCGGGCGTATTCATCAGCAATTGATTTCACCACTGCATCTAGAACGGGGTAGCAATCTTCGGATACTATACCTAATGCTTTGTAAAGTGCGATCGCCTGTTTAACAAACTCCACAAAATCAGTAATTCTGTATGGCAAGTTTTTCACCCGCAAGTGAGTTTCGTGATTTGCAGAGAAACTCTCACGGAAACTGCGGTAGGCTGCTCCTTGAATCAAACGAAACAAACCTATCTGCATTTGTAAGGGAGACGTACCGCTTTTTTTCTGATTCGGTGAGTTTGGGTGTTGCGCTAACTGTTCTTTTAGCTGTGCCAACTCTGGAGTCGTTGCTTCTGGCGTCGGCTGGCTGCTGGCTGCTGCGGCTTCATTGGAAGTAGCAACTGTCTTGAGCGAACTGTTCAGGGAAATCGGTGAATCTTGATAACCAGTTTTGCTTTCTGATTCCTCCGGTACTAGCTGACAGAATTCCTCAAAGTCAATTGAGCCATCGCCATCATGATCTACTTCCTGCAACATCTCTTTCAACTCAGCGTCTGTCAGCCCAAACTGAGTCATCACTGTCCGCAACTCAACGGCAGTAATTTCACCGCTACCGTCCTCATCAAAGGCACTGAAGGCTAATTTCAGGCGACTTTGGCGATCGCCTACTTTCGCAATCATCAGCGTTTTAAATTCTTCAAAATCGATAGTGCCTGATAAGTCAACGTCAATCTCCTTAATCAAGTCACGCAGCCCCGCTTCTGTGGGATTTTGCCCTAGCGATCGCATTACCTCCCCTAGTTCCTCGGTTGAGATCGCGCCGTTGCCGTCTACGTCTAATACTTTGAAAGCTTGCCACAATTTTTCTATTTCTTGTTCATCAATCATGGTTTTGTTCCAATTCTATATCTATCACTAATAAATTTATTACCATGTTTTATAACAGCTACTTCAATGGTGTTTAATTATATTAAGTAAGTAGGTTCGGCGCTTGGCAGATTGTTAGTCGTGAAGATGATGCCACATATCGTCCAGAAAGTTCAAACATTCGTCCAGAAAGTTCAAACATTCGTCCAGAAAGTTCAAACATTTGTCCAGAAAGTTCAAACATTTGTCCAGAAAGTTCAAACATTTGTCCAGAAAGTTCAAACATTCGTCCAGAAAGTTCAAACATTCGTCCAGAAAGTTC
>NZ_JAVRCL010000065.1:0-47438 GCF_034530775.1 Nostoc sp. DedSLP04
TCCGCGCTTGGATGGCTCCTCAAGATCAACCCCACGAACAATTTGTATTCCCTGAAGAAGTTCTACCTCGCGGTAACGCTCTCTAAGAATTCAAATTTGACCATGACCTCAGTTAGGGTTGTGGTTGGCGAAAATTGGCACACCCAGATAAAATAATCTCCTTGTAATCAACCAATAAAGTGTCAATTTTCACTATCTCTAGTAATCTCCCATCAAAAAGGTGGGAGATTTTTTATATATTGGTTAATATCTCTAAATTTATGTGTTATGTTAGATGAAGGTTATAAACCCAGAGTAAATTCTCTGCCCTTTTGAGACTAAGACCGCTTAGGCAACAAGGAGGTGATGCCCATGATAGAAAGTAGTATACGCATGGGTCATCAGGTTGCAGTTAGCCGGCTGCGCGCCGGGGCTGTTCTCTAAAAGTTAGCCTTAGTTATCTTTGAGATACTAAGTTAGCTCAAGTAGCTAGGCAAGCTCGGAGTTCCTTCCGGCAGTCTGGTTGCAACCTGAAGACCCGCTAGACCGCTCTGACTTAGATCACCCTATCTAAATCAGGGCGGATAGTTTTTTATAAGTGATTTTTGTTTTATCAATGCTTACTTTTAAAAGAGAGATAGGGATGGCTGCCACGAACAAAGCCAACCTATTTAAGTTTTATTAAAAAGCATAAATATCTTGGTTAAACCTTGGAGTTTGACCAAATATGAGAAATAGCGTTTATCTGCCAAGTCTGATTGAAATCTAGACACACGAATTCTGACTGAATTTATTCTCCCATATTTTCTGTGTGGAGAATAAAGGAGTTTGTCTTTGTCAGATCCAAAATGTTGTAACAAATATAAAAGTAGGAATTTCTTGATATGGCACAACTACTCACCGAAGCCCAAATTCAAGAACAGGCAAAGATTTTGTCAGATTGGACTATTCAAGATTCCAAGTTGCAGATTACCCGTACATTTAAAGATTTTATTGAAGCAATGGAGTTTGTCAATAAACTAGTTGAACCGGCTGAGTCAGCCCGACATCATCCAGATATAGAGATTTCCTACAATAAAGTAAAGATTACACTTACAACACATGATGTAGGCGGATTGACGCAGCCAGACTTTGATGTAGCACGGGTGATTTCCCAGATTAACTAAGTGATTTCTTTTAATATCTTGTACCAAACTATAAGAAGTCACTACAATATACGGTTTATATAGCCGAGCCAGTATGTTTTAACTGGGGTGAGATTTATACTAGGAGCGAGTGGAAGAAGCGATTTTCGATCGCAAACTCTAAGTGTCTAAAGCTTCAGTAATTTAGCTTGTGTAGAGAGCGAATGACCCAAACTCTACTCCCTGCTTAGATATTTAGATAAGTATGTGTGACAGTTATTAAGGCGATCGCTCCAATATTGCCATCTAGATCGGATGTTTTATAATGTTATGATATAAAGATATGTTTTTGCATAAGTTAATCACATCAGTTTTTAACCCAAAGTTAATCGTTTATTAGCTTTGCAAAAACTAGAATTGTAGTAGAGACAATTATGCCTCATCCATAGGTTTCAATGAGATGTCGCATTTTCGAGAATTAGGTGTAACGAAACCAATTATCTAAACAAGGTGTGAGGAGTAAAGGAAAAATGTCTAATCTATTATGGAAATCCTTAGTGGTTAGCCCAGCAGTTTTGGGAGCAACATTGTTAGTTTCGGCAACAGCAATGGCGGCCCCAAGCAAAACCACAGAAGTATCACCAGCCAAGCAACTAGGTGTAACTGAAGTTGCCCAACAGCCAGAAATACTAGCTCAAACAACCATAGATCAAGTTAATCGCTACAGCAACGAAGGTAATCAAGGCAATTCTCAGTCTCAAGTAACATCGGTTTCTCAATTTTCCGATGTACAACCTACTGACTGGGCATTCCAAGCATTGCAGTCCTTGGTTGAGCGCTATGGTTGTATTGCAGGTTATCCGAATTCCACATATCGCGGTAATCGTGCTTTGACCCGTTATGAATTTGCTGCTGGTTTGAATGCCTGTTTGGATCGGGTTAACGAATTGATTGCCACAGCAACAGCTGACTTGGTGACAAAACAAGATTTAGCTACCTTACAACGGTTACAAGAAGAATTTTCCGCAGAATTGGCAACCCTACGCGGTCGCGTAGATTCCCTAGAAGCGCGGACTGCTGAATTGGAAGCTAATCAGTTTTCCACTACCACAAAACTAGTCGGTGAAGCCGTTTTCGCCGTTAGTGATGTATTTGGAGGTAACACTGGTGACGCTAACAATACTGTCTTCCAAGATCGGGTACGTTTAGACTTGCAAACCAGCTTCACTGGTAGAGATGTTTTGCATACACGTCTGGCAGCAGGTAATGCACAAGCCTTTTCAATAAGGGATGACGTTAATAATCCGATCGGTACTGCTGAAGGCACACAAACATATCAAGTTGGTATAGGCAATGGTAACAACAGTGTCAGAATTGACCGCTTGACTTATGAAGCTCCCATCGGTCCAGCCCAAGTTTACCTCGCAGCTAGTGGCGGACGGCATAGCCAGTATGCTGCTGTCAACAATCCTTACTTTTTTGACAACACTGACGACGGTGGTAACGGCGCTTTATCTACCTTTGCTTCTGAAAGTCCTATCTATCGGATTGGTGGCGGTGCTGGTATAGCACTCAATGTACCCCTTGGTAAAGGTGGCGGTATCCTGGGAAATAGCTCAATCACTGCGGGTTACTTGGCATCACAAGCTAATAATCCTGGTCTTAGTACAGGTCTGACCAACGGTGACTATGCAGCTCTCGGACAGTTGAACTTTAGTGTTGGCGATCGCTTGGCTTTAGCTGCTACCTACGTCCACGCATATAGTGCCAGTGGTGCTTTATTTGACTCTGGTACAGACGGAACAACTGGAGCTTTTGATGTAGGTACTGGACAAGCTAACTTTTTAGGTAATGCAGCAGGTGTAACCCGATCTAACAGCAACTCCTACGGTGTGTCGGCTGCGTTTAGACCTAGCGACAAACTGTCCGTTAGTGGATTCGTCTCTTACCATGATGTTACAGGTGCAGGTGCAGGTGATGATTATCAAGCTTGGAGCTACGGTTTAGGGGTAGCGTTACCTGATTTCGGTAAAAAAGGTAACGTTTTAGGTGTTTTTGCTGGTGCAGAACCCTATTCCTTTAACCGCCCAGGTTTTGGTGGCAACAACGATATACCCTACCACTTTGAAGGCTTCTACAAGTATCGTGTGTCGGATAACATCTCTGTAACCCCTGGTGTAATCTGGTTGACCTCTCCTGGCCAAAACAGCGACAACGATGATGCTATTATCGGTACGCTCAGAACTACTTTCACCTTCTAGAGTGTTGATTATCTACTGACAAATTTGAACTCTATTTATCCCCGCCATTAGGCGGGGTTTTTTGTTTTCGGTAATAATAATGGATAAACCCCAGTAGTTAACCGGAGTATAATAGAAAAGTTAGGAGTTATGAGTTAGAAGTTATGAGTTATGGCGGGTTTGATATGAATAGACTAGAGTAATGCCTACTCTACAAGTGACTTACGCCGTGAGTAACTTTTTCTGAGCGAGCTTTTTGAGTAGAAGTTGGCGGTATAAAGCTACATATTGCGTAGTATCTTAACTCTACCAATTTGAGATTTTGAACTTTGGATTTGAGATTGAAGAAAAAATCTCAAATTCAAATTGAATGAGTTCCAACTCCTAACTCCTAATTCCTAACTAATTTTTACCCCTAACTTATTGCTGCTTGTGGAACTATCCTGTAAATCGGAATACGCAATTCTCGCCTTATTAGAGATGGCCGCTCATTACGAAAGCGGCGAACCTCTGCAAATTCGACAAATTGCAGCACAACAAAATATACCCGATCGCTATCTGGAACAGCTACTAGCAACCTTGAGGCGTGGCGGTATAGTTAAAAGTCAGCGTGGGTCAAAAGGTGGCTATCTGTTAACGCGAGAACCCCGAAAAATCATCCTTTTTGAGATTTTGGAATGTTTAGAAGGCTTAGAGGCGCGGGCTGGCGAAGAAAACGTTAATTCCAAAAGCATAGACAGTTCAGTTATAGAAGAAATTTGGCAAGAAGCAAGTCGCGCGGCAAATTCAGTCTTGCAAAAATATACGCTCCAGGATCTTTGTGAAAAACGAGATTCGCGGCAGCAATTAGATATCATGTACTACATTTAGTCAAGAGTCATTTGTCATTAGTCATTGGTCATTTGTTGATGACTAATGACCAATAACAAATAATTAATAATCAAGGACTAATTTATGCGAATAGCTCGTAACATTACAGAACTTGTCGGTCGTACACCCCTAGTGCAGTTGAACCGGATTCCTCAAACAGAAGGATGTGTTGCAGAAATTGTGGTGAAACTGGAAAGTATGAACCCATCGGCATCAGTTAAAGACCGGATTGGGGTAAGTATGATTAACGCTGCCCAAGAGGAGGGGCTAATTACTCCTGGGAAGACAGTATTGGTAGAACCCACTTCTGGAAACACCGGTATTGCCCTAGCAATGGCAGCAGCAGCAAAGGGTTATCGATTAATTTTGACAATGCCAGAGACCATGAGTGGAGAGCGTCGGGCAATGTTGCGAGCTTATGGAGCAGAACTGGAACTAACACCAGGAATGGAAGGTATGAGTGGGGCAATTCAACGAGCGCAGCAAATAGTTAATACTACACCAAATACCTATATGTTGCAGCAGTTCCGCAATCCAGCTAATGCAAAAGTGCATCGGGAAACTACGGCGCTTGAAATCTGGGAAGATACCGATGGACAAGTCGATATCATTGTGGCAGGAGTGGGTACAGGTGGTACGATCGCTGGTGTAGCAGAAGTGATTAAAGCACGTAAGCCTAATTCTAAGGCGATCGCAGTTGAACCAGCCAATAGCCCAGTTTTATCTGGGGGACGACCAGGCCCCCACAAAATTCAGGGAATTGGTGCTGGGTTTATTCCCCAAGTACTCAAGATAAAATTAATTGATGAAGTGATTACCGTCACCGATGAAGATGCGATCGCTTATAGTCGGCGTTTGGCAAAAGAAGAAGGGCTACTATCTGGTATTTCCAGTGGAGCAGCTTTATGTGCGGCAATTCGCGTCGCCCAACGTCAAGAAAATAAGGGACGTTTAATTGTGATGATTCAGCCCAGTTTTGGTGAGAGGTATTTGAGTACACCGTTGTTCCAAGACCTGGAGGCAAGATTGGCCGCTAGCGTAAGTTAACGATACATTGAATCAATGGTCAATTATAACCGCGTTTCTAACCATTACGAAACTCTCAAAGTTAGTCCAAGTGCAAGCCTTGCGGAGATTAAGCAAGCTTATCGCCGCTTGGTTAAGTTGTTTCATCCTGACAGTAATCAGGAAAGTGCCGATCGCGAGCAAATTATCCGCATCAATGCAGCTTATGAAGTCTTAGGCGACAATCAAAATCGCCGCAATTATGACCAAGAACTGCAAGATGACTCCCAAAAATTAAATAGCGATCGCCAACAGCGTACAGCATCAGCGCAAAAGCATTACCAGACAACACGAAAAACTGGACGCGATGTTGACGAGCAAGTTGAAGAATGGCTGCGCCAAGTTTATCAACCAGTAAATCGCTTGCTTTGTACGATTCTTTATTCGTTAGAAGAACAAATGGATCAATTAGCTGCCGATCCTTTTGATGATGAGTTGTTAGATGAATTTCAGGAATACTTAAAAACCTGTCGAGATGACCTCAAGCAGGCACAAACTACTTTTCGTTCCCTGCCAAATCCCCCTAGTTTAGCAAGAACAGCGGCTCACCTCTACTACAGCCTCGATCAAGTAGGAGATGGACTTGATGAATTAGGTTACTTTCCTTTGAACTACGATGAGCGTTATTTACACACAGGTCATGAACTATTCCGCATAGCTTCGAGATTACACTGTGAAGCACAAGCTTCTGTTACATAATTATTGGGCACTGGGCATTGGGCATTAGGTATAAGTCAATATCGCTAGATGTCAAAGGACAGATGACAAATGACTAATGACTAATGACATATAACTTAGGAATTAGTTTATGCTGGAAACAGAAAAAGATTAAGAAATTTTAAATTCTGCTGATAGTGTACTCATGCAATGCATTGTTAATCGCCGCGCTCAGTTTGCAGCAAGTCATCGTTATTGGTTGCCAGAACTGAGTGAAGCCGAGAATATTGAGAAATTTGGTGCTGGTACTAGATTTCCGGGACACGGGCATAACTATGTCTTATTCATCTCCCTAGCTGGGGAATTAGATGACTATGGTATGGTGCTGAACTTGTCTGATGTGAAACACGTAATTCAACGAGAAGTTACCAGTCAATTGGACTTCTCTTATCTCAATGATGTGTGGGCAGAATTTCAACAAACTCTGCCTACCACTGAGAATATTGCACGGATTATCTGGCAACGGCTAGCACCTCATTTGCCTTTAGTCCGCGTGCAGTTATTTGAACATCCTGAACTTTGGGCAGATTATATGGGAAACGCAATGGAAGCCTACCTCACCATCAGTACTCACTTTAGCGCCGCCCATCGGCTAGCTCATCCTAAACTCAGTAACGAAGAAAACACGCTTGTTTATGGTAAGTGCGCTCGTCCCAACGGTCACGGACACAATTATCATCTAGAAGTTACCGTGAAAGGGGAAATTGATCCACGTACTGGGATGATTGTTGATTTAGGTGCCCTGAATAAAGTGGTAGAAGATTATGTGGTGGAGCCATTCGATCACACCTTTTTAAACAAAGATATTCCCTACTTTGCCGAAGTTGTGCCGACTGCTGAAAATATCGCACTTTACATTAGTAATTTACTGCGATCGCCTATTCAAGAATTGGGAGCTAAACTTTACAAAGTGAAACTGATTGAAAGTCCCAATAACTCCTGCGAAATCTACTGTACTGAATCTGAATCAAATTCAGTCAGCGCAGCCGCGAGTCAGCCAGTATTAGCAAACGTTTAGGTAATTGAAAATTTAGTTAGGCATAGGACATAGGGAACTGATATCATCCCAATGCCCAATGCCCAATACTTCGACTACGCTCAGTACAAGTGCCCAATGCCCACTTAAAAAAGTTTACTTACTAAGCAGTTAAAACCAGGTAGCAAAGGACTTGTCAATTCATCTTGATTAAATAAAGTAGCTGCTAACTTTAATACAGCCTGTTCGCGTCGATAAACCTCAACTTTTTTCTGTATAGAATCGCAAATCCAATATTCCTGAACTCCTTGTACCGAGTACAGCTTTAGCTTTGTTTCCTTGTCGCGTTTCTCGTTTTTTTCGCCGGGAGATAAAACTTCTACTACTAACTCTGGTGCGCCCGTGAGATGTCCAGCTTCATCTAGTAAGTTTTTTAAGCGTTCATGACTTGCCCATACCACATCAGGGATCACATTGTCCGAATCTGAGAAAATAATTCCAGGTGCGATCGCAGCTTTACCCAGACCAGTTTCATCTGACCAATTGTTAAGAGCTGTAACAATATTGCCACAACTTGATTGATGATCCCAACTAGGTGATTTGGTCACAAAGAGTTCTCCATCTATAATCTCATAGCGATTTCTGCGATCGCTAGCAAATAGCTCTAGGTCAGCAGTCGTCCAACGCACTGGAGTTGTTTGCATAGAAACCCCCTAGCCTTTTCCTAAATCATATTTTAAAAATACCGACGGCGGGCAGAATGTCGCAAATAGCGATAAATGCCCCAAGCTAAAACTCCAAAAAAGAGATTTAGTAAAAAGCGACTAAATATAAACCACAAAATATCAGTGTCAAAAAGCTTTGACGGACTCAAAGGACTAATTTTCCTGACTAAGAGAAACACCCCAAAAATAGCATTTCCACCCAGCACGAGGGCAAACAGCACTAAACTCCTCTGCCAGTAACGGCGCTGGATTGTACGGTCACAAATCAGGGTAATTACAGGTTTACCTTGTACTTTTCGCAGTAATTGTTCCAGCCGCCAAAACATCCACAACAGAAACGGAAATAAACCATAGCTTAGGAAACGTAGGGGTAATGAGTAACCCCAAGCAGTAGATAAGACATTTACTAGGGCATGACAGTTGACAGAATTTAGCCAAGCCCTAAAAATAAACTTTTTGTCGCGATTTAACCGATTTTTAGGGGAAATATAGGTTCCTAATGCATATCCCCAAGGTGCAGAGAACATAGCATGGACTGGCGTGCCGATAGTACGTTCAAAAACTGATGCTGTACCGTGGAAAAAGTAAATCCAGTTCTCTTCAGCAGTGAATCCCAAGGAAACGGCGATCGCGAAGAGGAAAACTGTAGAGTTAAATAATCGATACTTGCGTTGCAGATAGGAGATTGGGATAACAACCGCAGCCAACTTGCAGCCTTCTTCAATTGGGCCTATTTCCACAAGCTGCCGCAAGGCTGTACCAGGAAGCCAACGTTTCATCTGCTGCCAGTCTACAAACCAGTTGGCTATAATTTCAAAAACCCATTCGAGGCTAAGGGCTAAAAAACCAGATATTGCCCCAATGATAAAGAACATGAGTAACTTTAACAGAGGTGGGGCAAATGGCACTCGACAGTAGTAGTAGCCTAGCAGCAGTAAGGGTGGTATTGCTGCCCACAACAATAGAGATAAATCAACCACTCACCTGAGCAATTACTGTACGGTGACGGTGGGTATTGTTGGTAATAGTGGGAGCTTGGAAACCCGCCTCAACAATAGCTTGCTCAATGTCCAAAGCAAAATATTCATCTAAATACGGTTCAGTACTTTTGAGCAAAGTCAAAATGTAGGCTGGCATTTTCTTGTAAACTTCAGATTTGGGATTCATATCCATAATTGCCAAGTAGCCACCCGGACGCAACACACGCCGCATTTCAGTTAAAATCTGTCGGGTTGCTGATTGGGGTAATTCGTGGCACATCAGGAAAATGGAAACTAAATCAAACGAGGCATCAGGTAGCCCAGTAGATTCAGCTTGGGCATGAAGCCAGTTAATTTTAGCTTGACGTTGCCCAGCCCGGTAATTGGCAACGGCTAAAAAGTAGGGAGATAAGTCTAAGCCTGTAATTTTGGTATGGGGATAAATTTCTTGTAGGGCAAAACTACTCAAGCCCACACTACATCCTACATCTAAGATGTCTTGCGGCTCATTGGGGATTTGACTTTTCAGGATATTGTGGTAACTTTGGCGCAGCATTGGATCGCCTTGCGCTTCTTCAGCGCTCTGCCAAATCTTAGCGTGGACAGCGTAAGCAGCAGGTTCTACCTCAAAAGCCGCTTGCCAACTGAGATTTCCGGTTTCGTAGGCATGGAATGAGGTGACGTAGTAATCGGGGTAGGAAAGCTGAGGATTTTGTACTTGAGCGAGATCGTTCTTCCAATCACGCGCTTGTAGTGTTTCGACTTCTTGCGTCCAAGGCACACCAATTCTCTCGGCACGTTTAATCATCATTTGTCTAGCTTGATGCTTGGCTAAGTTAGCTAAAGGCTGAATTGCCAGTATGCCATTCACCAAGCGGGAAGCTAAACCAGGATTAGTGTTTACAGCAGCAGTCATAAATTAGTTTGGATTTAACAGCCTTTTCTACTTATGACATACTTGCTAGACAGGAGTCTAGAAATGAATTGAATTGTATAACGGTAGTCTTCCTCCTTTGGCTTGCCCCAAGCAACAAATATTATAGAAAGTTTATATTTGGAGAACAGCAAAGTTCCGAGAAACTGTGAATTATGCCAGTTTACAATTTATATTTTTATTCAGAGAATTTTATTTAAGACTGGTAAAATTTTGATTCTTAGCAACATCTGTCTCAACAGAGATGGCAAAAAACTGAGTGGCATTTATGAAGAAAATTACAAAAATTTCAGCTTATTGAGAGTCAAGTATGGCCAGAGCAAGAAGAAGAGCAAGTGGCTTTTTAAAAGATTTTCAAGAATTTGCCCTTAAAGGCAATGTAGTTGACTTGGCGATCGCTGTGATCGTTGGTGGTGCTTTTGGCAAGATTGTCACTTCCTTTGTTGAAGATGTAATCATGCCATTGATTAATCCCTTGGTTAGTTTTGCTGGCACAGACTGGAGAACAATCGCCATTGGCCCGGGAATCAAGATTGGTCACTTTCTTGGCGCAATAGTTGACTTTGTAATCATTGCCTTAGTCTTATTTGTAGCAATTCGAGCCTTACAAAAATTCAAGAGACAAGAAGAAGTCGCCGATGAACCCCTAGCAGACCGTAACCTTGTAGCCCAAGAAAGATTGACTGGCGCGTTGGATAGACTCAACCAAACCTTGGAAACTCGGAATAATCAAGTTTTGTAGTGGGGAGTGGGAGAGCAGGGGAGCAGGAAAGAATAATCAATACGCAATACCCAATGCCCAATGCCCCATGCCCAATGCCCCATACCCAATGCCCTACTTTGCAGCAGGCTTAAGAGCTAATAACATTTCTAATTCACTAGTAGATTTATCAGGGCTAATAGCGGTAAAACCAACACCGCGAATGGAATTCAAAATGGTGAGGGTATCGGCGTTAGATGATACCAAACTATTGATTAGGGGCACAGTTTTAGTTTTGTCCATATCTAGGTAGAAATAGCCACCGTTGGGCTTTTGCAAAGAACCAGTCACGGTTTTGAAAGCGTCGCTAGTGTCAAGAGATGGATTTTTGCGATCGCTAACTGCGTCAGCAATGGGGCCACCAAGAGCTACAAATACAGTATCTTGGTCTAGCCAACCATGTGCTAATAAAGCTCCTTGTCGGGGAATTTGCCACTCAGTTACGTCTTTACCACCAATATTTCTATTGGCGACGTTGATTTGTTGGGTTTTGGCAAGGGTATCCAATTTTGTTAAAGTGGCTTCGGCAGTTTTGCGATCGCTAGTATCAAATACTAAAGCACCTCCAAAACCAACACTCGCTAATACTCCTTGATTTGATGGAATCGCACCAAAGGCGAATTCCCCATTCATCCAACCAAAAACATCCTTATCCAGGTCTATATTGACAGTTTTCAACTGTCCTCGCGCTTGTTCCAGAGCTTGCTTCATTTCTGGATAATCTTTTGACTGCTC
Organism: Nostoc sp. DedSLP04; assembly: GCF_034530775.1. Classification (NCBI taxonomy): domain Bacteria; kingdom Bacillati; phylum Cyanobacteriota; class Cyanophyceae; order Nostocales; family Nostocaceae; genus Nostoc; species Nostoc sp. DedSLP04. The sequence goes on from NZ_JAVRCL010000065.1 coordinate 11,106, forward strand.
TACTAGCACTTCCCAACCACGGCTGATGCCATTTCCGCTAATCAGAGCAAAGGTATCAGCAGGAAATTGCCCGACTATATTCCCAGGACTTGATTGATACTGAAATTTATTTAATTGTGGATCTAAATTAGCGATCGCTTTTACCCGCACTCCCGCATCATCAACTCCAACACCCGCTACCACAGATTTTATCTGCTTCAGTTGTGTCAGAGTTTGTGGCGGTAACTGCTTTGCCTGCGGATTTCCAGCAGTTAATTGCTGTATCATCTCGGCATAGTCTGGTACATAAATTTGGGCGAGGCTGTTTTTAACATCCACTCCTTTAAGAATGCTGCTAGCACCTTCTTTACTGGCAAAAGAAGACTGCCCCTTAAACGTATCAATTGCTTTTTCTACAGCTTGCTTTTCAGGGGCTAATACCAACTGACTATCATTTAAAACTACGCTATACGTCGGCTTGCCATTTTGTGTAGTTTCGACAATTTTTTGACCTTGATAGTCAGATTCCTGTAATTTCACTCCTTTTTGTGACTTCAATTTGTTAGCAAAATTCAAGGCGCTGAGTTTGTCCTTGATTCCCACCACTATCAGGATATTTGATTCCTGCTGTAAATTTGTTGGTACATTAGGTGCCCCAGAGGGTACCTTTAACTGTGCTGGTTTGACGGGATTTGGTGGCAATACAGCAATCATCACACCACCAGCCCAAGGCTTTATGTCTTGTTCATAAGAAACGTTACTGTCACTGAACATTTGCTTATTGAAATCTTCCAGACCTTTTGCCACTAACTTTTGTGCTTCTGGAGTGCCAAACTGCTGTAATTTTGCCCAGGCTTGAGAGTCAGTAGTAATATAAGTTGCCATCAGTGCTGTTGAAGGTACTACTTTAGCACTACCTAGAGCGTCTGATGTACCTACTGGTGAGCCTTTAAAGTACGTATAAGCCGCTATACTTCCTACGACAACGACGGCAGCACCAACAGCAGGAATGAGAAATTTTGATTTACTTTCAGGCATTTTGTTATCCTCTTTTGCTCAGATTGTCACCGAGATTTATACAAGTGTCACTGTAGAGTTTTCGGATTTATAATAATTTCCGCTAATCCATCGCTAGACTAACCCATGACAAAAGGATTCAGCAGCATGCTGATTGACAAGCTGCACATCTATCTCCTACTTGCAGACAATTATTGCTTTTGACATCCATTATTAATCGGATATTAATTATAAAGATTCTCAGTTAAACGTGACGTCTCAATCAGCAAACATCCAACTTAAAAGTGATTTTTCACTACAAATGGGTTTTTGCAAATTAAATACATAGCAATCCTATCTGATTTGTAAAAATTGCAAGGGTAAGATTCCCGACAACTCTTATGAAGTTGAGAATCTCAATTGTTTACGAATGATTTCAGATTGCGATCGCACTTGGATCTCACAGTTCATCTATGCAGCAAACAAGCTAGCGATGTCTACGACGGGCTATTCGGCGTCGCCAATTTGTTAAAGAGGTTAACAGGATTTGGGAAGCGCAACGTCAATCTACAAGCGTTCTCTCTGAGCGACTTTTACGGGCACTCGCCAATACAAGAGTTTTTACGGAGACAGAAATCGGTTATTGTACTCTCGCACAACTGGTATCCTGCATTTATGGTATTTACTGATAAAATTAGTAATCCTACAAATTAGCGGTCTAAAATTACTCTCAAAAATACTTCAACCAGATGAGGAGCGAATCTGCAAATGATATGCTGTTCATTTTAAACAAAATAGCGTGTTTAGCAGCAAGCTATCCTAAAGTTATAAAAATAATTAGGAGTATTTGTACTTAATGAGAATCTATCGAGGTGCAAGAGACTCTTGACTCAATACCAAATGCAGAACATCAGCAAAAGTAAATGCGGCAGGGATATGGAAAAAATTCCACGATCGGTTGCCGATCTTTGGAAATTCGGGTGAGATTAATTTCAATCTTCCAATCCCAAGGTGAGAAGTCACCTCCATAATGCCCTGTTGAGGGAAATACATCAGATACCGCTATTTTACTTAACTACATCCAACCAAGCCAGACTTTTCAGGATTACAAGGTCAGTAAGCATCAATGTCGCAGTCTTATTTTGATACAGATAATAACGGACACAAACCTTTTGAGTTACCGGGAGCAAGACCACACTACAACCCCGATCGCCCCGGACAGGTAGAGCATATTTTTCTCGATCTCAGCCTGGATATCCCCAAGCAAAGCTATCAGGGCAGTTGTAGCATTCGCCTCTTGCCAATCCGTAATGGTATTGATCGTTTGACATTGGATGCTGTCAATCTAAATATCGAGTCTGTGCAGGTGGACGAAGTGCCACAAAATTTTGACCATGACGGGGAACAGCTTTCTATTCAACTTTCTCAGGCAACCCAGATTGGTCAAGGCTTGCTGATTGCGATCGCTTACTCGGTGACAAAACCGCAACGCGGTATTTATTTTATTCAACCAGATAAGCACTACCCTAATAAACCTACTCAAGTGTGGACTCAAGGGGAAGACGAAGACTCTCGCTTTTGGTTCCCCTGCTTTGACTATCCAGGACAACTGTCTACTTCGGAAATTCGTGTCCGCGTTCCCAACCCTCTCGTGGCGATTTCTAACGGCGAATTGATTAACACCACAGAAGATGGCGATCATAAAATCTACCATTGGTTACAGCAACAAGTTCATCCTACCTACTTGATGACTTTAGCAGTAGGTGATTTTGCTGAAATTCGAGATGAGTGGAACGGTAAAGCTGTCACCTACTATGTAGAAAAGGGACGGGAGGAAGATGCTAAACGCAGCATGGAAAAAACTCCCCGAATGATCGAATTTTTGAGCCAAAAGTATGGTTATCCATATCCTTTTCCGAAATACGCCCAAGTTTGCGTTGACGACTTCATCTTTGGCGGCATGGAAAACACTTCCACAACACTGTTAACAGACAGATGTTTGCTAGATGAACGCGCCGCTTTAGATAACCGCAACACTGAAAGTTTAGTCGTCCACGAACTCGCGCACCAGTGGTTTGGCGATCTGGTGGTGATTAAGCATTGGTCTCATGCTTGGATTAAAGAAGGGATGGCTTCTTACTCTGAGGTGATGTGGACAGAACAGGAATATAGTTTAGAAGAAGCAGCTTACTATCGTTTATTGGAAGCTCGTCGTTACTTAAGCGAAGATAGCAGTCGTTATCGCCGTCCAATGGTAACGCACGTTTACCGAGAAGCTATTGAACTTTACGATCGCCACATCTACGAAAAAGGATCTTGTGTATATCACATGATTCGGGCCCAATTGGGAGATGAGTTGTTTTGGCAGGCAATTCAAACATTTGTCCAAGATAATGCCCACAAAACCGTAGAAACAGTAGACTTACTTAGGGCGATTGAAAAGGCAACCGGACGTAATCTTTTGTTCCTGTTTGACCAATACGTTTATCGTGGTGGTCATCCCGATTTTAAAGTAGCTTACTCTTGGGATGGAGATGCTCATTTAGCAAAAATTACAGTCACTCAAACCCAAGCTGATGAAGGTAAAAATGGCAGTAAGGATTTATTTGATTTAAAAATACCTATTGGTTTTGGCTATACCCAACAAGAAAAAGTGAGGAGTGAGGAGTTAGGAGTTAAAAATAATTCCAAACTCATAACTCCTAACTCACAACTCAAAATTTTTACTGTCCGGGTGAATGAACGCGAACAAAGCTTCTACTTTCCTCTAGAAAATAAGCCCCAATTTATCAGCTTTGATGTTGGAAATAATTACCTAAAAACAGTAGCTTTAGAATATCCAATCGCGGAGTTAAAAGCACAGTTAGAATTCGATCCCGACCCAATTTCGCGTAGTTATGCAGCAGCAGCTTTGGCAAAAAAAGGTGGGTTAGAAGCGATCGTTGCACTGTCTGCATCGCTAAAAAATGACCCATTGTGGGGTGTGCGCGTGGAAGTGGCGAAACAACTAGCCCAAATCAATTTAGATCAAGCCTTTGATGGTTTAATTCCTGGGTTAAAAGATAAAAATGCTTACGTGCGACGAGCTGTAGTGGAAGCACTTACTCAATTCAAAACTGCTGAAAGCTATAAAGTTGTCAGAGGGTTAGTGCAAAAGGGCGATCCCAGTTATTACGTGGAAGCAGCAGCTTCTCGTGTTATCGGGGCGATCGCCTCATCAAACTTGGAAGAAAAACCCAAGGAAGACAAGGTGTTAAAGCTGCTGAAAGGCATTTTAGAAGAAAAGGCGGGTTGGAATGAAGTTGTGCGGAGTGGGGCTGTTGCTGGTTTAGCTGAATTCAAAACTTCGGAAGCAGCTTTAAATCTGCTGCTAGAATACACCAAACTCGGTGTGCCACAACCCCTACGTTTAGCTGCAATTCGCGCTTTAGGAAAGATTTCGGTAGGTCAAAGTCCGGTTAATTTGGAACGGATTTTAGAAAAATTAACAGAACTAGCCAAAGAAAGCTTCTTCTTAACGCAAGTGTCGGTAGCAGCAGCATTAGGACAAATGGAAACACCTAAAGCAGCGGGGATTTTGCGATCGCTAGCTGAACAAACAGCTGATGGGCGTATACGTCGCTCTGCTGAAGAAGAAATTTCCAAGGTGCAAAAGAACATTGGTTCGGAAAAAACCCTGCGTCAACTGCGTGAAGATTTCGACCAACTCAAACAACAAAATCAGGAATTGAGGAGCCGTTTAGAAAACTTGGAGGCCAAATCTAAATAGCATTACATGATAATTAAAAGTCGGTAATTGGTAATTGTGGCAAAACTACTACCAATTACCAATGTTTTAGTTGATGCTGTAATTTTATTTTCCACTTAAATCATAGGTATAAATAAACATAGTACTAAGATCCCCGACTTATGTTAAAAGTCGGGGATCTTTATATTGTAAGCGGTTACTGAGTTTCAATTTGCATATATAGGTACATATTTATATTTATATAAATTAAAGTTAAGAAAAGATAAAATCATCTCAAACTTGGATAAGTAGTTGTAGTTTTATAAAGTATAATTAAGAAAAAGATAAACAAATCTAGGCAGTAACAGATGCTAAAATCGCCTCGATCGCTACCCCAAAGGGTAGAGTTCTAGTTATTTTAGACAGAAGACTACCGCTATCCTGAACTTGCAACTAACTTGTAAGTCAGGAGAAAAACAATAATTGTAAATTTTTCAGTTGAAGAGGCAAAAAAAGGCGTGGGTCAGTATCAACCTGCTCAACTAAAACTCTATAATCCAGATGCGATCGCTCGCTACTATAGCTCCCGTCCTTGGTTAGCTTGGGGACGACTGCTGAGAATTATCTCCTCTTTTGCAGGATTTATATTCAATCTGAAGTGGGACGAGTGGCAAGATAAAGTTGAGCAAAACAAGGGTAAACGAGCTATCCAGTTGCGAGAACTGCTCACCCGCCTCGGCCCGACTTTTATTAAAGTTGGTCAAGCCCTCTCCACCAGACCTGACCTGATACGCAAAGATTTCTTAGAAGAACTGATCAAGTTACAAGACCAGTTACCACCTTTCGATAATGCGATCGCTTACCAGATTATCGAAACAGAACTAGGTCGTCCAATTCACGAAAGTTTTAGCGAACTGTCACCTCACCCAGTCGCTGCTGCTAGCTTGGGTCAGGTGTACCGGGGTCGTCTGGTTAGTGGTGAAGAAGTCGCCGTAAAGGTGCAACGCCCTAACTTACATCCGGTAATTACACGCGACCTATATCTAATGCGTTGGGCAGCAGGTTGGCTAGCTCCTTGGTTGCCTTTAAATCTCGGTCACGACCTAACTTTAATTGTGGACGAGTTTGGCACGAAGTTATTTGAAGAAATTGACTATATTAATGAAGGCCGCAACGCCGAGAAATTTGCTACCAACTTCCGCAACGACCCACAAGTTAAAGTTCCAGGAATTTACTGGCGTTATACCAACACCCACGTTTTAACCCTGGAGTGGATTGACGGCTTCAAGCTGACGGATACTCAAAGCATCCGCGAAGCAGGTTTAGATCCAGAAGCAATCATCCAAATTGGCGTTACATCAGGATTGCAACAGCTTTTAGAATATGGCTTCTTTCATGCTGACCCTCATCCTGGCAATTTATTTGCTGTACCCGATGGTCGTATGGCTTATATTGACTTCGGCATGATGGATCAGTTGGAAGAAAGCACCAAAGAAACGCTAGTCGATGCACTAGTGCATTTGGTTAATAAAGACTATACCGACTTAGCCGAAGACTTTGTAAAATTAGGGTTTCTGACTCCAGACACGAATATTTGCCCGATAGTGCCAGCATTAGAAGCGGTGCTAGGAAACGCTATTGGTAAAAATGTCAAGGATTTTAACTTCAAAACTATTACCGATGAATTTTCGGAACTGATGTACGAATATCCTTTCCGAGTTCCGGCAAAGTTTGCCTTGATTATTCGTTCTCTAGTTACCCAAGAAGGTATTGCCCTTAGCCTTAACCCCGATTTCAAAATTGTGGAAGTGGGTTATCCCTATATAGCGCGGCGGTTGCTGACAGGGGAATCGCCGGAATTAAGACGACGATTATTGAATGTATTGTTCAAAGATGGTAAATTTCAGTGGCAGCGGTTAGAAAATTTAATTGCGATCGCTCGTAACGATAACAACTTTGATGTATTGCCCACAGCGCAGATGGGGTTCCAATACTTAATGTCGGCAGAAGGCAAGTTTCTAAGGCGACAGTTGGTGCTTGCTCTCACCGAAGATGACCGCCTCCATACCGAAGATGTCCAACGCCTGTGGAATCTGGTTAAAGATGACTTAAAACCGGATCGTTTATTAAATGTAGCGATCGGGATTTTAACAGAATTATCCAGAGAAGGTGCAGCCGCTATTCTGCCAAAAGCGACATTACTTGGGTCTTTTGCTGAGAACCAGTCAACAAATAAAAAGTAAAAAATCTTTAATATAAATTAGGAGTTTTCATGTATTATTTTCCTGAGCAACCGCCTTACTTTCTCTTAGTTGTTGGCTTTTTGATAGCATTAACATCTGGTTTGGCATTATCTGGCACTTTGAAAGTAATTGTGCAGAACTGGCCAAGCGAACGAGCAGAAAATACTCAGCCACGTTCCTCACTGAAACAATTACTTGTACCATTTATCGGCATAACAGGCGGTACTTGTCTATTTATGTCTTCAGGCTTAGAGATATTTGGCTTTCCCTCATCCTTGGCTTTAGGAGTCGGTTTACCAATTAGTCTATTTACTTGTTTGCTAGTTTGGTTGCAGTTGGGAAGTATGATGACCTTCATACAACGCGAAGGGATGCAATCTTTAGATTTAGATTCTTTTTCTTAGAAGAGGGTTAAATAGTAGGAAGCCTCACAAATATCTAAATTACCGTAAATACTCACCGCCAGCAATGATGCTCTACTAAAAATGAGATCGTTAACTAGTGGTGAATAATTATTTTTTACTGAAATTTCATCATTCCAATATTTAATTGCGTTAAAATTACCTTCCTAATTAGTGAGCAATAGGTAAGCTAGAAAATAAAAAACATTTTGTCCACTTTTGCTTAATTAGTTAGTCATTTTATCCTTGAAATTACGATAGTTAAGCTTAATATTGTTGACTTTTCGATTGAAAAAACTTGTAGTAGTCTTTTGCAAACGCATTAGCGGACTCTCACGCCTAAAGCTTTTGGGTCTTTGTTCTGGTGAGTTTAAATATCTATAATGCAAAAATATATCTCGATATGGAATATCGATATCTTCACCAGCGCAAAGTTGAGTAAAGTGTGGTGAACTTATACTCATATAGTGCAGATATGTCAGCCGCCGTCCTTGGTCGTAAAGGATGTTATCTACCACATCAAATTGAGAACTCCAATGGTTGCCAGTTGCCTGTTCGCAGTCATGAAAAGCAAAGTTATAATAGGAAATTCCACTTCTCAATACCATGTAGTTAAATAAAGATTGGTCAGGGCCTCCAAGAGCCATGACATCAGCTTCACTAACCTGTAATTTGTCGAGTAGGTTTGCTAATGTAGCTTGAGAAAAAATATATTTTTTAGTAGCAAACCAACCTGCACAAAATATATGAGAATGCAATTTTTCTTGGTCAAAAATTTGCTGTATAAGTTCTGGTGAACCATCAAAAATATATTTCAATTCAGATTTATATTGAAAATCATTTGTTACCCAATCATATTTATCTAATTTTTCATATATATAGTCTATAGGCCCCATAAGGAGCGTATCTGCATCAAAATAAATAAATTTATCAAAGGGACCATCTAAACCACAAAGCTTACGATGCATTGGTAGACGATAAAGTTCTGGAAGCCCCCATTTTCGCCAAGTTTTTTGTGCCCTTGAGTGATTTTGCCAGACCTGGGTTGCAAAGTTATCCCAATAAGCTATAGAATCAGAATCTTCAAATAAAGTAACATTATCTCTAGATGCAATCTCTGCCTTTACTTTGTCTAACTGCTCATTATATGGAATTATACAAATAGGAATTTTCCTACCAGCATTAGCTTCCATACTATTGAGTAACGCCACTAATTGGTCATAGACAACATCATTGGCTAGGATATAAATACCATCAATCATTGGGATACTCCTAATATTAAGTACGCGCAGAAACAAAGGGAAATAAACGGCGAGTCAGTTTGGGAATGAAGGCAAATTTACCCTCATGCAGATAACGATAGTGTTCCCACAATTGCCAATAGGGACTACCAGTTTTCATCCGCGTACCAGCCCAGTGAAGATATTTGAGTCGTTGTCCTCGGTCATACAAGGCGTAATCTTGCTGTTGGAAATTTCGCGAACCAGCCCAACTACCAGGCCCTCCCCCAGGAATTTTTACGAGATTTCCACGTTTGGAAATTAATTTAAGAACAAGATAATTTAAAATTGGTTGGTCTGTAACTCCTTCAGAAAAATCGAAATATTCACGATGTGCGGCACACTCGCGCAAAGCTTCATCCATTTGTTGTTCGGTAATAGCTCCTTTTCTCGAAGCCCAAAAACCGCTATTGAAAACATCTTGAAGTTGGGCATCGGAAAAAATTTGCTGCTCTTTCACAAATGGGGAAAAAATATTTCGCAGCTTTTCATTAGCATGATGGTAATCACAGCAGAAGAAATCGACTTCTGAAAGTTTGTCTAAATTGTCGGCAATTTTTTCAAAAACGACAATATCCGTATCAATATAAATAAATTCATCTAAAGGCCCAAACCACACCACCAATTTACGCATTTTGTTGGGTAAGGCAAGGAAATCTCGGTCAAAAATTTCGCCGATGCGTTTGGTAAATGTATCAATAAGTTCTAAATCTGGGAAAATTTGGACGTTGTGTAAGGTAGCAAGCTGTTCTGCTACCTTGTGATAATTGTCATTAAAAGGTATGAGATAAATGGTAACTTCTGGGTCATAGTAACGAATGCTATTGAGTAAAGCAATAGCATTATCGATAACGCGGTCATTAGCAACTATATAAATGCCCCTACTCATAAATTATCCTTGTTTAATTAACTTAAATTTTTGCAAAGCTCTGGTAAGTAAATTTGGTACTGGAGCGTCATTATAATTTTTAGGTGGACTGGTAAATACTGGACGCTTTTCTGGTTCGTGTAAGTAACGATAATAGAGAAATAACTCTCGATAGGGAAACTCAATATTTTCTCCCGCACAGACTGCTTGATTAATATTAGGAGGAATCCCAATGTAATGGAGATAAGTTAGTTGATTACCGCGATCGTAAAGAATATGTTCTCGTTCCTCGAAGTGTTTGGAGCTAGCAGAGCATCCTGTTTTTTCATTATCTGGCAATTGGCGAGCAAAGTTATAAATAGAAAGATTAGACCTCATTACCATGTAGTTGATTAATGGTTGTTCGCCAGCACCACCATACAAAATTTCTGACTCGCCATTTTGTAAATGTGATATTAGCCAATCTCTTTTTTCTGAGTCAAATAGCCCTTGTTTTGCACCATAAAAGCCTGAGCAAAATATTTCGGAATCAATGCGTTTTTGCTCAAAAACTTTTAGTAATTTGGGAGAATTAACATTATATATTTTACTAACGTCTGTAAATTGGAAATCGTAGACCACAAAATCATAACTATCTAGCTTTTCAAACACTGCTGCAAGTGACTTCATTACCAATGTGTCTGCATCTAAATAGATAAACTTCTCAAATGGCCCATCAAAAGCGCAGAAACGACGATGAGCGCCATAAAGACGGGATTTACTCCGATTCAATCGTTCTGGGGCTGCTGCGAGCATAAATTGATCCCAGCGGTTGATTGATTCTTGATCGTCGTAAAGAAATACATTAGGGCGTTTAGCTATTTCATCAGCAATTCGTTGTGTCCGATCGTCAAAAGGATAGATACAAACAGGAGTTTCTGGGCCTAAGATAACATCAATACTATTGAGCAAAGCCACCAGTTGATCGAAAACATAATCATTGCCAAGGGTACAAATACCATTCATAATTTATGAGTGTTGATCGACAAAGTTTGATAACCAGTTAAGCAGGTTTAATTTGTGTAAAATGATTTGACGCGCTTCTGCGATCGCATCTTTGGCAGCATACCAAGCATCAGGTGTAGCTGTTACTTCTTGGATGTAGGCAATGCCTTTTTCATCTAAACTGGGCAACCGCAAAAAACTACCAGGCGGCAATAACTTATCAGCAGCCGGGCCGCCATAGTAAATTGGTAAACACCAAGCAAGTAAACTATCCCAAAGTTTCTCACTCACATACCAATTATTATCAGCATAATTTTCAATTGCCAGATTGTAATAATATGGTGCCATGCCATACCATTTGTTACCTAGTTCTCCCGAACTGTTCGCCCATTCTGGTAAGTTACGCCCATACAAATCAAATTTCATGCCGCTAGATTGCAAAGATTGTAAAAAATCTAAACGCTGGCGATGATTGGCTGTGCGGCTAATTCCCGAAGTAATCCAACTACATGGGGCAACTTTTGGGGGTGGTGGCATTTCATTTAAATCTTGAAATGAATTTGAGTGATACCAAATAGCAGGCATATAGTCAGGAATGGGAGCAAAATCATCGGGGCCAGAAACGTAGCCACAATACTTCTGGGCTTCTTGATAATTATGATTAGTTATTTTTAGAACTTCATCTAAAGGCGGTTCTCTGAGCAAATAAATAATCCGCTCTTTGTTAACGCCACGCAGTAGAGATTCAACATTTACTACTGGTTTTTGCTGCTGTTTGCGAAAACTATCTAACCAAGATTTTTGTGGCGGTGCTTGAGGAAAATCAAATTGATATAGCAACATAAAGTCTGGCTTTTCTGCCATTTTCAACATTTGGATGTTGTTCCAAACACCAAAGTAGTGCGGAGTTTGTTGCCATAACCAATCTTTATTTTTAGCAAGGCCTGAATAGCTGCTAATCATGCCAACAGTTTTAATAGTCATAAATCGTATTTATTCGGTTATTTTTGTACCGTTATCCTAAAATTGGTGGACGTTGATCCTCTTCTACGTAGCTTAATATTTTGGTAATTCTATTTTCCCAAGAAAATTGCTGGGCAAAATCTATACTAGCTGCATAACCCTCTAATTTTCTGGGATAAGTTTCTAAAGTTTGTTGAATAGATTCGGCAAGTTTATGCGGGTTATCTGGTGTACACCAACTGGCAATCAAAGGTGATGTTTTGAATTCCATTAAAGGTGGAATCTCAGTTGCAACTATAGGAGTGCCAGCAGCCATGTACTGAAAAAACTTAACTGGATTCGTGAAATCTGCTGATTTTCCAGCGCAGTGAGGATGAACCAAAATATCAGCTGCTTGAAACAAGCTGACTAATCGTTCTCGTGGAAGTATCCAGCCTAAGAATTTAACGTTTTCGACATTTTTATCTCTGACTATTTGTTGATATGCTTGTACTTGTGCTTCTGTTCCTCCGGTGATGACAAACTGAATTTCTGGTAATTCTTTAGCAGAATCAATTAAGAGATCGACTCCTTTGAAAGGATACAAAGCGCCTGAATAGACAACTAAATGCTTACCTCCATTTATAAGCAATTCTTGCCGCCACCTTTCGGCTGATTCGGGCTGTCTGATTGAAAATGATTGATTGAATCCGTTATGTAGCCAAACTACTTTTTCCGGTGGCATTCCATTTTCTATTAGGCTTTGCCGGATGGGTTCTGACTGAGTTATGGCTATTTTAAAATAGGGACTGCGGACAATTTCTTGCTCAAATTTTCGGTCTTGAAAGTAGTGACGTTCATAAATTGTCGGAACTTTATTTTTGACTGCGGCTTTGACAAAGTTCCAATCTCGCGTGTGGACAACTTTAGTATGAGGTAGGATATGAACTGGTAAATAATATTTGGTTACGACTGTACTAGAATTAGTAAATTTACCACCGATTCGATCGATAGGCCAAGGCATTGGTAATGCTGCAATTTTGAGTTTTTCTTGAACATCGTAAAATTCGATAAATTCTTTTCCGGGTCTTTTGGGCTTATAAGGATAAATTAACGATAGTAGATTAACAGAAGAATTTTTTTTATCTGGATAAATTAAAACTGAGGAGTAGCCTAAGTTAGCTGCGGCGTTGGCACAAAGAACATCATGAATTTCGTGTGCTGTGTCTGGCTTGAATGATAGCTCTCCGGTGTAGAAAATATATTGATTTTTCTTGGAAGAATTTACCATTTTTTTTGGGTATTATAGGTTTTTTAAGATTGTGGTATAAGTACTTTTGTTCCTGACATTAACTAAAATTAAATTTGATTTTCAAAAAGTTTTAATACATCTAATAGGTAAATAGCAGATTTATAAGATTCTGTAATTAATAGATTTTGTTTTTGAGGTTCGGATTCTAATTTATCGGCTAGCAAGCGTAGAGAGCTAATTAGAGGATAGAGACACTTGCGAAACTCATCCGAGATATGACCAAAGTTTTGATACTGGTTATTTTCATCTTGATTTTGGTCTATATCTGACGATGACTGCCAGTTAATTTTCAGGTTAACTACATCGCTGAAGAGATCGATAGCGTTGAGAACTCTTAAGGCTGAGTTGTATGATTGGTCAATTAATTCCTGGCGTTCTTGAGAATTGTCTACTAGATCGTCAACTAATAGTCCGAGGAAACCAATCATTGAGTTAAGCCTTGTACGCAGTTCGTGAGAAATGCGGTTAAAGCTGGGATTAGTTTTGGTGGAAACTTCAGTCTGATCGGCAAATTGCATTGAGTAGAGGCGTGAGTAGTAACCCCCTTTTTGTAAAAGTGCTTCATGGGTTCCTACTTCTACCACCTGTCCTCGATCTAATACGGCAATTTGATCGGCTTTTTGGACTGTGGAAAGGCGGTGAGCAATTACCAGGGTTGTGCGATCGCGACTTAAGTCGTCGAGTGCAGCTTGTACTAAGCGTTCGGAAACGGTATCTAAAGCGCTGGTGGCTTCATCTAAAATCAAAATTTCTGGATTTTGCAGGAGGGCGCGAGCGATCGCTAATCTTTGCCTTTGTCCACCAGACAACATCACACCGCGATCGCCAATTTGACTGTCGAATCCTTGAGGTAATTTATCAATAAATTCATAAGCATTTGCTCGTTTGGCTGCTGAGATAATTTCATCTTCTGTAGCTTCCGGTCTTCCATAAGCAATGTTATTTCGCACCGAGTCATTAAAGAGAAATGTATCTTGACTGACAATTCCCATGTGCGATCTGAGAGATTTGATATCAAAATCACGCAGGTCTGTGCCATCGATAGAGATACTGCCAGATGTCGGATCGTAAAATCTGGGTAAGAGGTCAGCCAAGGTTGACTTACCTGCACCAGAACCACCTACCAAAGCAAGAGTTGTCGCACGGGGTAAAAATAAATTTACATCTTTGAGTACTAACTTTTCATGACTGGGGTAGGCAAAGGAAAGTGAATTAAAACCTATTCCTTCTTTTAATTCTGTGTAGATTAGATTACCGTTTTTCATAAACGGCTTGCGATCGCGACTTAAAAACTCACTCACTATTTCTACGCTAGTAGCACTATTGGCAAAGCTACTACGAAGACTATTTAACTGAGAGACCAAAGGTAGCAGTCGCAGTAATACTAATAAATATGTCAGTAGTACCGTTGAAAGGAAAGAAATCTGGTTGGCAAAGAAAGTTTTACTCAAGAATACAATCAAAAGTAAGGCTATAACTCCCATCACCTCACTTATCGGCCCGATCGCTTGTGAGTTTATCTGAGATTGAAAATCTGCTTTCTCGCGATCGCGGATTAATTTAGTAATTTTTTGATATTCTCTGTCTTCATTGGCAGTTGACTTTACTAAACGAATTCCATTCAATGTTTCTAAAACACTGATGGAATAAGATGTAGACATTTCTGATAGTTGTTGACCAAATTTTTTCGCTCTACTAATTGTGTATTGATTGATTAATGTTATAAAACCCAATAAAATTGTTGCTGCGATGGTTAGCTGCCAAGAAATTGCTAATAATAAACCAACGAAAACTAAAATTGTAATTATTAAAATAATTAAATTAATAATACTCCCGATAGCGCTAGAAGTGCGGGCAGTTTCCGAACCAAGGCGATTAATAATATCGCCTACTTTCGTTTTTGAATAATAGTCTATATCAATATCTAGCAATAATTCTAAGCTAGCTTCGCGAATATCCGCATTTAGTCTCCGAGTGAAAACACTCGATGTTAAAATACTAAAATAACTAGATAAGTTTTTTAAGAAAATTATTAATATAATTATTCCAGCCATTCCCAAATTCCGAGAATTTTCGGGAAGATTATCAAATGGAAACATCACAGCTTTGAGAATCGGAGGAAAACCAGTTAAATCTACTGGTTGTCCGACAATTCTCAAAATTACTGGCACAATCAAAGTTACACCGACACCATTAAATAAAGCACCAGAAAATCCCAACAGCATTGTTAGGATAATTAAACCTGGATAGGGTTTGGCGAATCTTAGTATTAGTTTTCTGGTAGACATTGGGTATTTTTATGCCAATTTAACTTAATTAATAATATTATTCACAACTGAGCAATTACTGATTTGAGCACAGAAGCCATAGCCTCGATGCTATAGTGTTTCACACATCTTTCTCTTGCCTTGATACCTTTCTGGTTTGCTGACTCTAAATTCTGAAAAATCAATTGAATTTGTTCAGCAATTTGCTCAGGACAACCAGGCTCGACTAAATAACCAGTATCACCTAAAAGTTGGGGAATATCTCCAACGCGTGTTGATAATACAGGTTTAGCCATTGCCATCCCATCTGTCAACTTCAAGGGAAATTGAGCGCGAGTTTCTGGAGTATCTCGCTGGGGAACAACTACAATGTGAGCAGCTGCTACCAAGTCAGGCATAACGTCGGCTGGATACTTAGGTAATTTGATAATCCAACGTCCCCACTTTTGTTGAAGTTGTTTATCATAATCATCATAAGGACTACCACCTACAATTACTAGTCTCAAGTCTGGTTGATTAAGTTTATCGAGCGCGATCAGAACATCTTCTAAACCTTTATAAGGTCTTGGCGCGCCGGGAAACATTAAAATCCGATATTCAGATAAACCATAACGATTCCTACTGGACTCAGCATCATATTGAGCGGGATCGAATAAAGAAACATCTTTGCCATTCGGAACAAATGTACCACCAAAACGCTGCTGCAAAAATTTAGTATGCACTGTCACAGCATCAGCGTGGCTTACCAAACCTTCCATCCATTTCACATATAAAGTATGATGAGGATTTTTGAGTGCGCCCTGTGGTTTCAACAAATCCCTAGCTAATTCTTTGGGTGTAGGATGATAATGCCAGTTATCACCGCCATGCCAGCTAAGTTCCCAATCATCTATATCTAAAATTAATGGCTTTCTAGTGAATATTTTCCTTAATATTCCAACTCCAAAACTTGCTATTTGTGGTTTGATAGCATAAATTATATCGCCATTTATTTTTGGTAAAAATTTTTGAATTTCTCCAAAAAACTCTGGAAAGTCTTTGCCTGGTAAGTTATAAACGTTGAATTGTGATGGTAAATTTAAATAGAAGTTATTTCCAAATAAAAAGCCCATAATTTCAACTTCATATCCTAACTGATTAAGAGCTTTTGCTATCAAGTATGCACGCAGAATTGCTGCACTTGATAAATCGGAAACCAACAAGGATATTTTAGAAAAATTTTTCACTATTTTTATACTTATTTTTATTTAATTTTCCCAATATTTGTCAGATGTTGCTAAATCTGTAAATATTAATTTAATTTGTTTTGTCGGAGTTGAAGCAACTAAATAAATTCGGTGTCAATTCATCAAGATATAAAGTTTTTCTGAGGAATTTTTAAGATTTCATGGTAAAGTGCCAACATCTCTGAAGCAACAGTATCCATTGTACGTACTGGCTGGATACCTTGACGTAACTTAGCTAGTAAATCGGCGTCTTTGGCTAAAGTTGCGATCGCTTGTGCCCATGCTTGGACATCTTTAGCTGGAACTAACCAACCATCGATGCCGTGATTGACTAACTCAGCAATCCCTCCTAAATTTGAACCTAGTACGGGAATGCCCATAGCTTGTGCTTCTAAGGCAACTATGGGGCCAGTTTCTAACCACTGCGACGGTATTGCTAGTATATCGAAACCTGCTAATGCGTCTGGTACTGCTTCGCGTGAAAGTGGTTCAGCAATCCGAATTCGGGGATCGCGAGCCGCGATCGCCATAACTTTTTCCCGATTGGCGGCACCGTATTTTCCCGGATGAGTAGCATGAAGAATTAACTCCACAGGTATATCATTTGGTAGACTATGTACCGCTTCTACTAAAACTTGTACCCCTTTAGTTTCTTGCCAGCGACCCAAAAAGCCGATTTTTAATGTAGAATTTTGTAATTTGTTTGGTGTTACTTCACGTTTAAAAGTGTTAGCAACACCTTGCCGAGAGACAGTAAGTTTTTCGGGAGGAACCTTGTTTGCAACAAAAGCATTGTATTGCCAATTACTCGTTACAACAATGCGATCGGCTAGTTTTGCTAGTTGCATCAAATTGCGTCTATGTTGAGACACTAGGGTAGGAATACCAAGAGTTTTACCAAGCAGGCGTAGCTTAAAACTTTTAGAAGTAAGTAATTTTGTTTCTGCTGCTATGCCAACATCCAAGGGAACTTCACCTAAAGCCTTAAGTATCCAAGGCGATACTTGTTTTGCTACTCCCAAACATTGACTACAATTAACAGAGTCAATCAGCCCATTGCAAGGTTCTTCACCCCAGCGCATCATCGTACCACGCAGACATATAGGTTCAGGTATGTGGACGGTGACTACAGTAGCCATCCCTAACTGGCGGGCGAGAGCAAGATGATGTAAACCGCAGTCAAATCGCCATGAATGTTGATGGTATATATCGGCTCGATTGTTTTCTAGCCAATTAGCAAAAGTTTTAAAGCCGCCGTGGGGTAGCTGTTTGTGTACCTGTATCTTGCTGGGGTTAGGAAAAACAGGATAACGATAAACACAGATGCCATTGTATTCGTAAGTATCTTCCTCTGTACCTTGTTTAGGAGCAGCGACAATACTTTCGAGTCCATGTACTTGTAAGCCATGCAGTAGTGAATCTAAGTATACTTCAGCACCGGCTGATGAATCTGGAAAATACCAGCTAGTTGTATGGATTAGCTTCATTTATGAACCTGCAAATGAAAAATTGGAAAGCTCATCTTTTTTTCACCACGATTGATTGCTCTATTTAGTTGTTATTAACATCTATCTTTTATAAATAATCCAAGGTGAATCTATAAAATTCCGTATTATCCGTATTAATAGTTAATATGTACAAATAAAAATTTTTCGATGACTGATTTGGTGTTTTTGAGTAAAAAAGACAATTTAGGACAAAAAGAACAGAATAAATCTAACTTAGCTTTTACACTTCCTCCCAGAGAAATTTTACTGATATACCCAAATCATAATTTATAGTTAATTAGCATAGTTTTAAGTATTATTACGGTTGTGTACTATCATAGTATTTATGGACTTTCTCAACCTTTTCTGATTGAGATATTTAAGATTGTTGAAAAGTTCCAAAGTATTTACTGGAAAGGGAGATATTGAGTGATGGAAGTAATCAGGCTTGAGGCACTCTCAGATAACTACATATTTTTGCTGGTGGATCGCCAGAAACAAATTGCTGCGGTTGTCGATCCAGCAGAGGCTGAACCAGTACTAAAGCAACTTGCACAGTTAAAAGCTGAGTTGGTGGCGATTTTCAACACACACCACCACAATGACCATGTAGGTGGCAATCAGAAATTAATAGAACACTTCCCGCAACTAACAGTCTACGGTGGCATCGAAGATCGCGGGCGAATTCCCGGACAGCAGGTGTTTTTGCAACAAGGCGATCGCGTCCAGTTTGCAGATCGCACAGCTGAAGTTATTTTTGTTCCCGGACATACCCGCGCTCACATAGCTTACTACTTTCCCCCCGAAAAATCTGGTGAGACAGGCGATTTATTTTGCGGCGATACCTTATTTTCTGGCGGTTGCGGTCGCTTGTTTGAAGGAACACCAACCCAAATGGTAGATTCTTTAAGCAAACTGCGCTCTTTACCAGATGATACGCGTATTTGGTGTGCCCACGAATACACTTTAGGAAATCTGCAATTTGCCCTCACTGTGGATGGCGACAATGCCGACTTACAAAAACGCTTCAATGAAGTGAAAACTTTCCGTAGTCGAGGAGAAGCTACCATACCCTCGCTGCTGGGAATGGAGAAGCAAACCAATCCCTTTTTACGTTGGGATCAACCATCATTACAATCAACCGTTAAGGGTAGCGATGGAGTGGAAACCTTTGCGCGGATACGGGAAATGAAAAATAACTTTTAGGTATTGGGCATTGGACGTTAGGAGTGCTGAGTGCTGAGTGCTGAGTGCTGAGTTAGGAGTTAAGAGTTAAGAGTTTTGTTTATCTCCTTGTCCCTTTGTCTCCCTTGTCTCCCCTGCTCCTCTGCTCCCCTGCCTCCACTCCTCAACTTTCTAGCGCTAATAGTTGCGATCGCACCCTTTCTTTCGCTACGATCTGTAAGCTTTAGGGTATTAGGCCAAAAAGCTTGGAATACAGCACTGAGATTGTGAGCTATGCTGCCCAAACCCAAATTAATCATATTTTACCGGAAAAACGAAAAACGATGGCGAAACGCGTGCAGTTAGTTTTAAATCAGGATATCAGCAAGCTGGGAAAATCTGGCGACTTAGTGGAAGTAGCTCCTGGCTACGCTCGTAACTATCTGATTCCCCAGAAATTGGCAACCAATGCCACTCCTGGTATTCTCAAGCAAGTAGAACGCCGTCGCGAGCAAGAGCGTCAACGGCAATTAGAACTCAGACAACAAGCTCTTGAGCAAAAAGAATCTTTAGAAAAAGTTGGCAGCTTGACAATTGCTAAACAAGTTGGTGAAAACGAAGCAATTTTCGGTACTATCACCACCCAAGATGTTGTAGATGCAATTAAGGCAGCCACCGGTCAAGAAATCGATCGGCGTGGAATTACCATCCCCGATATTAACCACCTTGGTACTTATCAAGCCGAAATTAAGCTGCATTCAGAAGTAGCGGCGCAAGTCGATATTCAAGTAGTAGCTAGTTAATCTCAAAAGAGGGACAAAGGGATAAGGGGGATGAGGGAGCAAGAGAAACTCCTAACTCTTGTACAGACGCGATTAATCGCGTCTCTAATCCTACACAGACGCGATTAATCGCGTCTCTAGCAAAATCTCAAAATAAAATCGTTTATGGCTGAAGAATTGAGTTTTCAAGGGCTAGGTAGCGATGCCAACGGCGGTCAACTACGCCTTCCACCACAAAATATTGAGGCGGAAGAAGCGATTTTGGGGGGTATTTTGCTAGATCCAGAAGCGATTAGTCGAGTTAGCGATCGCCTCCTTCCTGAAGCTTTTTACATTAGCGCTCACAAAGATATTTATCAAGCAGCTGTGAGGCTCCACACTCAAGGTAAACCCACAGACTTACTCTCTGTGACAAGTTGGCTGACCGACCATGAAATGCTAGCCCGGATAGGTGGTAGAAATAAATTAGCAACTCTGGTAGACCGTACAGTGTCAGCAGTTAACATCGACGCCTTAGCAGGGTTAGTGATGGAAAAATACCTGCGGCGACAATTAATTAAAGCTGGCAATGAAATTGTACATCTTGGTTACGAAACAGAAACCGAGTTACCACAAGTTTTAGATCGGGCAGAACAGAAAGTTTTCGGTGTTACTCAAGAGCGTCCCCAATCGGGTTTAGTTCACATTTCTGATACTCTAATTAATAATTTCCAGGATATTGAAGATAGAAATCAAGGCATCGCTTTACCTGGAATTCCCTGCGGATTTTACGATTTAGATGCCATGACTAGCGGCTTTCAGCGTTCTGATTTAATTATTATTGCGGGCCGTCCATCGATGGGGAAATGTTTGCATGAAAATGTGGAAATACTTTTGAGTGACGGGAGTATCTCAACTATTAAAGAAATATATCATCGTCGGCAAGCTGAGTTAATAACTTTAGGAAATGATTGGAAGTTTCATTTAACTCAAGCTTCAGCCTTTGTTAATGACGGCATTAAACCAGTTTTTAGTGTTACTACTCGCTTAGGACGATATATTGAAAGTACTATCATCCATCCTTATTTAACCATCAATGGATGGCGACAACTTTCAGAATTAAGAGTAGGGGATAAAATTGCTGTAGCTCGTAAACTTAATGTATTTGGTACAGAAACTATCCGCGAGTGTGAAGTTAAATTATTGGCATATTTTATAGGTGATGGGTGCTTAACAGATTCAACACCAGAATTTACTAATATTAACTCTCGCATCCAAAATGATTTCACATACGCTGTTATCAGCTTTTCACCCAAGTTGAAAGTTAGGATAGAAATTAGGAGTGAACGCACCCCAATACTCTATGCAGCTATGTCTCAAGGACAAAAGAATCCTTTAACAACATGGTTGGAAAACATAGGACTATGGGGCAAAAAAGCTGATGCCAAAATCATTCCGCAAGCTATTTTTAAATTGGAGCGATCGCAAGTTTCCTTATTCCTCAATCGTTTATTTGCAACCGATGGATGGGCTACAGTACTTACAAGCGGTCAATCGCAGTTAGGCTACTGTACTGTCAGCGAAAAATTAGCTAGACAAATACAACATTTGTTATTGCGATTTGGAATTATTGCGAGTCTGAAAGAACGCTCTGTGAAATATAAAGACACTCGCAGACAAGCTTGGCAATTAGATATTACTGATGCCCAAAGCATCAAAAACTTTATCTCAGAAATTGGTATTTTTGGCAAAGAAGAGGCATTAACTAAGGTCGCAGATGCAATAGCTAAAAAGAGATATCAAACAAATCTTGACCTCATTCCCATAGAAATTTGGGAACAGATAACAACAGCTAAAGGTAATGAACCTTGGACTCTTTTAGCTCAACGTGCCGGAATTCAAGGATATTCAAATATCCATGTTGGGAAACGTGCTTTAACACGAGAAAGGCTTTGGATATTAGCAAGTACTTTAGAAAATTCGCCACTTCAACAGTTAGCAGCGAGTGATGTGTACTGGGATGAAATAGTTTCGATTGAATCGATGGGATGCAAACAAGTTTATGACTTAACAATCCCAGAAACACACAATTTTGTCGCCAATGATATCTGTGTTCACAATACCGCGTTCTGTCTGAATCTAGCTCATAATATCGCTGCTTCTTATAAGTTACCAGTTGCTTTTTTCAGCTTGGAAATGTCTAAAGAGCAACTGACGCAACGTCTATTAGCTAGTGAAGCGCAAATTGAAAGTAGTTATTTGCGAACTGGGCGGCTGAGTCAAACACAGTGGGAACCTTTAAGCCGTGCTATTGGTATACTTTCCGAGATGCCAATTTATATTGATGACACGCCGAATATTACAGTTACACAAATGCGTAGTCAGTCAAGAAGACTGCAAGCTGAAATTGGCACTGAATTAGGATTAATTGTAATAGATTACCTGCAATTGATGGAAGGAGCAGGTGATAATCGCGTACAAGAATTATCAAAAATTACGCGTCAACTCAAAGGTTTAGCGCGGGAATTATCTGTACCAGTAATTGCCTTATCTCAGTTGAGTCGAGGAGTGGAAGCACGTACTAACAAGCGTCCAATGTTATCTGATTTGAGAGAATCCGGTTCGATCGAACAAGATGCGGATTTAGTAATCATGTTATACCGCGATGAATATTACTCTCCCGATACTCCCGATCGCGGCATTGCAGAAGTAATTATAGCTAAACATCGCAACGGCCCTACAGGTACTGCGAAACTTTTGTTTAATCCACAATTTACAAAGTTTCAAAATTTAAAAATTTAGCCAGACTAAGTAATTATTTGAGCAATGAATGAGCCTGATTTACTCATTAATGATGTATTTTTGCCGAATAGTCATTCTCTATTTAATAGTCTTGTATCCATAATTAACTGGGATGAGCGTATACAGGCACGAAAAACAGCTAGCTTTGGTTCACCATATAATTACTCAAACATTTCTTACGACTCATGCCCGATGCTGAATGAGTTAATTCCTATTATTGATCGGCTTGAAAAACACTTTGGGTTTCGACCAAACAATTGTTTAGTCAATTATTACACAAATGGTAACTCAACAATGGGATTTCACTCCGATTCAATTGATGAACTCATGGACGATACTGGTATCTCTATTATTTCGTTAGGGGCTGAAAGAATAATTACATTTCAAAATAAGCTAGACAAAATCATTGAACATAGTTACTTACTCAAAAGTGGTTCTCTACTTTTTATGTCTCAAAAGACGCAGGAATACTGGAAGCATGGAATTCTCAAGCAACCAGAAACATTCGGGCGTATCAGTTTGACCTTTAGATTGTTGGTATAGTCGCGGCAGTCCGATTAAAGTTACAGATACTTTTTCTCATCTTTTCTAGCTATACTTCTGTCCCATCTGTAGTTTGAAATACCTAATTTATCTGATAGGGTATTGGGCATTCAGAACAGAGAGAATAGAAACTTATGTTAATAACTCCTCCTTGTTCCCAGTACCCAATCCCTAGTCCCCAGTCCCTATTTAACTCCCAGCAATTCCACTTCAAAAATTAGAGTGGCGTTGGGTGGAATCACGCCACCAGCACCACGAGCGCCATAGCCTAATTCAGATGGAATGATTAACTTACGCTTACCGCCTACTTTCATAGTGCTAAGTCCTTCATCCCAACCTTTGATTACCTGTCCAGCACCGATTTTAAAGCTGAAGGGTTGGCCGCGATCGCGTGAACTATCAAACTTAGTACCATCTTCTAGAGTGCCCACATAGTGAACTTCAACCGTTTGTCCAGGTTTAGGAGTCGCCCCAGTCCCTTCTTTTAACTCCACATACTTTAATCCAGAGGGAGTGGTTACAGCATTAGCATCAGACATAGTATTACTCGCAATTAAGATATTGTTTTCAGTTACAGTTGTGGATACTGGCGGCGTTTTAGTTAACTCGGCAGCAATGGCAGTATTCTGTTTACTACTTACTTGCCCTACAATCAAAAGCACAACACACACCAGCATGAAGGCCACGCTGAGGAAAATTGGTTTCAAAATCAGTTCTCCTTACTTAGGTATCCTGGCAAAAAGATTACCAACAGGACACATTTAGTTTAAATCAGAAAGGGCATTCTAACGCCAAAGCTTATTTTCTAAATCGCGTAATTGACGCTCTAAACGGTCAATTCTACCCCTCAGTTCGTCCACTTCCGACTGGCGAGCCACCCCCAAATCCTGCATCATGTTTCGCATTTGTCGTTGCATTTGCACATCGAAGTTTCCCTGCTCCGACTTTAACTGCTGGGCAATATCATCTATTACCGCCTTGGCTTGCTCAGGGTTGAGCTTACCGTCTTTAACTAAATCATCGCTGACTTGCCGCAGTTTTTCTGCGACTATAGACGTTGTACCAAGACCGACCATCATTAGCTGTTGCAACCAATTGTTGTTGTCCATACTCCCTTCCTCTTACTTATTAACCAGCCGACCCTTGCTGCTGAGTCTAGGCAATCAAGCTTCTTAAAGCGTAGTTATTCTAGCCTACAGCTCTATTTTGGCAAATTGGCAAGCACAAAGATCAAAGGAGGTAGTTATATAACTCCTCAAGTTTAAGATTGCCCAAATTTACCTATTTTTGCGATATTAGAGGGGATTTCCCTATAAATTACAATACTCACACTCACTGCAAAGGGTGAGTGTGAGTATTTCATGGGAAAATTTTATTTAGACAGTGCTGAATATCTGAGATTGAAAGTTAAACTTGTGTACGCCATTTCTGAAAAGCGATTTCGTCATCCTCTGATTTACTCTGATAAACACTCCACCAATGAAAAAATAATCCTAACCCCCATCCTAATACTGGGAAAATCGCCCAAAAATAACTAGGACTAGTGATTAAATTTACAAGAATTAGGAATAAATTCACCGCTAGGAAAGAAACAAAGTGTGTCCAAAAGGCTCTGCGTCGGAAAGTATTAAATGTGTGTCGCGAACGTTCCTCTTCTTGTTGAGCCAACCACTTTTGTTCAGTTGCTGCCAAAATATTAGAAGAAATACCTAACTCAGATGCCATTTCTAAAAGCTGTTCTCGTGAAAATTCACCTTTGTCTTTACGAGTGAGTGCTTTTTGCAAGATTTGTTCTACATCTTTGGAATCGTAAGTCATTTTAATTACCTTATAAGTTTGTGTGTAAATGCGCCTTTGATTTCACGAAATTATCGATCGGCTTCGTTCAATTCAATTAGCAAATGTATCCACATTTTGCACTCAATACTTAGTGATATTCACAACACTGTTATTTTCTCACAATTGATTTAGGGCTACTGTATTTGTCAATACTTCTATAATTGCTTTGGAGAGCAAGCTGTTACGGGATTAAGCCAAACTATTGTCATTATGGAGTAAAGGAGGCTGGTAGCTCGATTCCAGGTAAAGAGCCAACTACATGTTACTGCCTCAATAAGTAAAAATCGTTGAAATCACTCTTTTGAATTTCTGAAAATATTAAATTTAATGAAAGATTTAAAATATCAGCAGAGGTGTACGCTACCTAGTAGTCTGTCCTATTAGTTACGAGGGGTGAATAAGTTCGTAGTAAAGACTTTAGTCCTGGATTTTTAAGCAGGCTTTGTGCTTACTACAAACCCATAATATTTAATGGGACAGATCACTAGTGGGAATGCGTCAATAGAGGACTCAATCAATGGGATATGTAATTGCTACTGCCAATATGAAAGGTGGTGTTGGTAAAACCACCCTCACCGTCAATTTAGCTATCTGTTTAGCTAAAAATCATGGCAAGCGGGTGCTTGTCCTTGATTTAGACAGCCAAATTAGTGCCACACTCAGTTTGATGTCGCCTTTAAATTTTGCCAAGCTTCGTAAACAAAGTAAGACATTTAGGTATCTGATAGACGAAGTTATCAATCCAGACCCCCAAGCAAAATTTACAATTCAGGATATTATCCAATCCCAAGTTTGTAATCTTACCGGACTAGATTTATTGCCGGGAGACATTGATTTATATGATGAATTTGTTGTTTCCGAAATGCTGCATCAGCAAGCAACTGCTTTGGGCGAACAAGACTTTGAAACGATTTGGAATCGCTTTGAAAGAGTCTTAATTAATAATATCTTAAAACCAGTACATCAAGAATATGATTTTATCCTTCTCGATTGCGCACCGGGCTATAATCTCTTGACTCGTAGCGCTTTAGCTGCCAGTGATTTCTACATACTTCCTGCAAAACCAGAACCATTATCTGTAGTGGGTATTCAACTCTTAGAAAGACGGATTGCCCAATTAAAAGATAGTCACGGACATGAAACCAAGATAGATATAAAAATGTTGGGAATTGTATTTAGTATGTCCAGTGCTAACCTGCTCACTGGCAGATACTATAAACAAGTAATGCATCGCGTTGTCGAAGATTTTGGTGTCGAAAAAATTTGTAAGGTACAAATACCTGTTGATGTCAATGTTGCTAAGGCTGTTGATAGTTTTATGCCAGCTGTTTTAATTGCTCCCCAATCAGCAGGTTCAAAAGCTTTCTTGCAATTAACTCAGGAGTTGTTGCAAAAGCTATAGCTCTAGTTAATTATTGATGAACAACACGATTTCCGATTTATTAAATTAAAGATATCAATGTAAAGACGTAGTAATGCTACGTCTTTACAAGGGTTTCGGGCAATGAATAATTTATTTTTGGAGATGTCTATGTCTATTAAGTAGGTCACAAATCTGAACCTTTCAATTTTTATAACGGTCTAAAGAAAGAGAATTTATACTTACTCAGTGAGAAACAAGCTATATGGAATAAATCTCAAATAACTAATTGAAAATTCTCTATCCAAGAAAACTCTTTAGGCATAAGGTCAATCTAAAATCCAAAATCCCCAATTCAGTAACAAATAAGTTATCCTTTCTTAAAGTTCAGCAGTTATACGGAAGCTATAATTGGTGAGATTCAGCTATTGAGTGAAAAGGTCAGTAAATCTCACTAAGAAACAATGGTTAGTAACGATTCTGCACAGGCGGGGAATAATCAGCACTTGCTAATGCGCCTACCACGGACTCTAAGTTATCTCGAAACCTGGGGCTTTGGGTTAACTGGTCATGTTGGATGGATTGGTACTGCCCCTATCATTCATGCAGCGTTAGGCCCGAAAGCTATCTTAGTTTGGTTTTTTGGCACGATTATCTCCTTTTTGCTTAACTTGCAGGTACAAAGTTTAGGTAGGCATTGGTCAGATGTTGCCGGAGGAACACCAAACTATACCACAAGGCTATTAAAGAAGTTTCCTGGCTTAGGCCGTTACGTAGCATTAGGATACTTTTTTAGCTGGGCAGCAGCACCTGCACTATATGCGATTATTCTCACCAACTTAATTAAAGTCAATTTTGAAACATTAGGTATTTCTTGTCCAGAAACTTTTTTAAAAGTTTTATTTACAGCGATTCCTTTTATTTTAGCGTTCAGTGGTACCCGTGCTTTAGCACTCCTACATTTATTTTTTGTATTCCCAGCAATTTTATTACTGTTATTATTTTGTGTTCAAGGCGTATTATGGTTAGCCTTTTCACCTGCTAATTTTAATTTTCTCCCAACTAGCACCCATAGCCTGAGCTTTCAAGAATGGGCAAAATGGTTTTTTCTAGCTAGCTATTCAATTTATGCTTGTGAAACCACTTCTTCATTTGTTGCTGATAGCCGCCACCCATATAAAACTTTAAAGTTTTTAACCGTAGCTGCTTGGTTAATTCCTCCGGTGTTTCTTGGTGGTTCTTGGGTATTAATGCGTTCGGCTCCAAATTCAACAATAGGTGAGGATGCGTTCTTAAATCTAGTAGCGGCTTCTAAGCCTTTTTGGGGTGAATCTGCCCCTTTTCTAGTAACACTTCTAATTACTATATCTTGCCTTCTAAGTTCTGCTACAGCAGTTTCTAACTCTCCTCGGATATTATACCAGCTTGCCCTAGACAGACAGCTTTCTCCTATATTTGCATTAGTTTCCCGTCAAGGTGTCCTTGTTCCTGCTATTTTAGTTACCTTTCTACTCAGTTTGCTTTGTCTAAATTTGGGAAATATATCTCAACTTGTCACAGTAGCAGGCACCTGTTATCTCATGTCTATTATGGGGCTACATCTGGGATTATGGATGTGTCGTGGCAAACCATACGTGTTATGGCCTTGGTGGTCACTTGGTTTTTTCATGGTCGAAGCGGTAGTTCTAATAGTGGGAGGTTTAGCTTGGAACTGGAGAGATTTCTTAGTGGGATTATTATTACCCATTATTTTGACAATTGGAGATTTAGTTCTAAGGCAGTTAAGATTTGCGCCATTACATCCAAATTGGTGGACACAGCGTTACGATACTAAGCCTAGTAGAAATAATCCAGATTTTGTAGTATTACAAGTGATTGTTTTAGTATCATTAATTTGTATTACTGCCACAATCAGTTGGGTTATTCGCGATTTTTTAGATAGATTTTCTAATCATCCTCAAAATTCCTTTCTAGCGATTTTATTAGTGACGCTTTCTTTTACAGGGGTTGCGATCGCTTGTTGGACAACCTTACCACAAATCATTGCTATTGATGAAGCACGCAAACAAGCAAGAAACCTATTTATCACTACTCTCGATACTGTTCCAGATACTGTTTTAGTATTAGATGAAGATGGGACAATTTCTCAGACAAATGCCGCTGCTGAAGAATTATTTCAAACAAGTGTTCAGCAGCTACTTGGGCGAAATTTAAATCAACTTCTAATATGCTATCGCGGCAAACCGGAGCAATGGTCTACTAGAAGCGAGCAAAGCTTGAAAATTAACCAAGGTTTGCGAATTGTTGAATCAACGATTTCCCAGCCATTTAATTCTTTGCTACGGGAGTATATTGTTATTGTCCGTGATATCACTAAGCGGAAGCTAGCAGAGAAAGAATTAATCCAGTATCGTTATCAACTTGAGCAGTTGGTGCTAGAACGCACTATTGAACTTATTAGGGTTAATAAACAACTTCAACAAGACATTGTTAAACGTCAAGAAGCACAAGAACAATTACTGCACAATAGTCTTCATGATGGGCTAACTGGATTACCTAATCAACGGTTATTTATGGAGCGGGTGCAGCAGGCAATAGAACAGTCTAAACAGCAAAATAATTATTTATTTGCCGTACTATTCTTAGACCTAGATCGCTTTAAAGTTGTTAATGACAGCCTTGGACATCTACTAGGAAATCAACTTCTGATTGCAATTTCTCATCGGCTCAAGTCAGTTCTGCGAGGCGGAGACATAGTAGCTCGTTTTGGCGGAGATGAGTTCACAATCTTAATTGAGGAAATTGAGGATATCAACACCGCAATACAGGTAGCCGAGCGAATTAAAAAGGTGCTAGCTTTGCCATTTCAATTAAATGAGCATCGCGTGTTTACTAATGTTAGTATTGGCATCGCTTTGAGTAGAGCAGATTATGAGCAAGCAGCACAGATTGTACGCGATGCTGATGTGGCAATGTATTGTGCCAAATCACTTGGTAAGGCACGTTATGAGGTTTTTGATCCAAAGATGCACGAGGGTGCAGCTTTGCTTTTAGAGTTAGAAACTGCTCTGCGAAATGCGCTGCTCAAGCAAGAAGAATTTCGCCTTAATTACCAGCCAATTGTTTCTCTGACAACTGGCAAAATTATTGGATTTGAAGCACTGATACGTTGGTATCATCCAGAACGAGGACTTATTTCTCCTCAAGATTTTATTCCCCTAGCTGAGGAAACTGGAATGATTGTTAGTATCGGGCAATGGGTGCTTTATGAAGCCTGTCACCAAATGCAGAAATGGCATAAACAATTTCCTATCTCACAACCTTTGACGATTAGCGTAAATTTTTCTGGTAAACAAATCACACAACCTGATGTGTTTAAACAAGTTAAACATATTTTGCAGCAAACTGGACTGAAGCCATGCTGTTTGAAATTGGAGATTACTGAAAGCTTGTTGATGGATAATTTTGAATTAGCTACCACTGTGCTTTCCCAATTAACAGCGCTGAATGTTGAAATGCACATGGATGATTTTGGGACTGGCTATTCATCCTTGAGTTATCTACATCGCCTACCAATCAAAACCATTAAGATTGACCGCTCTTTTGTCACCAGTATAGGTAGTCAAGGAGAAAATTTAGAAATTATTCGAGCGATTGTGACATTAGCCCATAATTTAAATATGTCTGTAACAGCAGAAGGCATAGAAACTGTAGACCAATTAGTACAATTGAAGGCTTTACGATGTGATTATGGGCAAGGGTATTTTTTCTTACCACCTATGGAACGGTCTGAAGTAGAAATACTCCTTGCTGCTAACTTGTGCGGAAAAAACTTTTTAAAAAGATAAAATCTTGAGAGCAAATTCTTTTTAAAGAAACACTTTGTTAAACTGGGTGATTAATTTCATTTGGGAATCTATTCTTAGTGTAGTGTTGATTGTAGGTGGAAATTATCTACGTTATCAACTAATCCTTCTTCTAATAAAAGTTCGTTAACAAAAGTATCTATTTTGTGCCGATCGATATTTTGCATGACTATAATGTGTACCCAATTTTCATAAATCGCTAGCTGCCACTTTTTAATTAATCTTTGAGAAGGTTTTTGAAACACTACGGTATTGGAAAATTTATTGAGCATACATGGATATTCTCTGATTTTAAGTTGTTGGAAAAGATATTGAGCATTATCTATACAAGTCTTTGCTTCTTTGGCTAATCCATCATAACCTCTTGTTTTCATTGCATACCAAAGAATCAGAGGGGTATGACCGTTTCTGGAACCCAGAATGGTTGTATCTGATGAACCAATATATTCAATTGCTGTTTCAACTTTTTCTACCCATTTTTTCTTGGTTAAAACTACACCGCAAGGCAAGGGCGAACCAATGAATTTAGCAGAAATAGCTATACTATCTATCGGTTTTTGAAAGTTAACTTGTGGAGCGCCATCTAGAAAGGGTAATATTAATCCTGAAAGGGCGGCATCACAATGAATGTAGTAATCTTTAATTTGATTGCGTTCTAAAATTTCGAGAACTTTGTCTAAGTTATCAATTGCGCCTTTGACAGTAGTCCCAATATTTAAATTTACGATCGCAGGATAATTGCGATTTTCGCTAATCAGTTTTTCAAAATGTTCATAATTCATTTCTCCATTAATTTGTGAGTTAACAACATTGTGTTGAATGCGGAATAATTTTGCTGCTTTTGGTATGGAGTAATGAGAGTCTTGTGATGAGTAAAGAATACCATCAGGGTAGATTTCTCTTGCTAAGAACATTCCATATAAATTACCTTCAGTTCCGCCAGCAGTAACATAACCCCAAAACTGATTTTCTGGTATTTTATAAAGTTGGGCAAAAAAAGATAATACTTCTTGCTCAAACTTACGAGAATGGAGACCAAAATCTGGTTCAATATATGGATCTCCAGCATTATTTAATAGAAGATTGAAAAATTTACCGATCGCACTGTAATCACA
This sequence comes from Nostoc sp. DedSLP04, assembly GCF_034530775.1. Taxonomy (NCBI): domain Bacteria; kingdom Bacillati; phylum Cyanobacteriota; class Cyanophyceae; order Nostocales; family Nostocaceae; genus Nostoc; species Nostoc sp. DedSLP04. The sequence continues at coordinate 42,268 of NZ_JAVRCL010000065.1, forward strand.
ACTTAAATTATATGGATAGCCTGTATGAAACTGCGATCGCTGTTCTATTTGCACCAGAAAATCAGCCAATTCCTTAGCAATTTTGTTTGACATATCTCTCTATCTCTTAAATTTTGATTGAGTTAATGGATGTTTTAAACCAGATTACACGTATTAATCCATACCTTTATTTTTTTTTAATAATAACCTATTTCATCGCTTTAAGAGAAGATAATACAGTGACAATACTGATAAATATTCAGTAATAATACCCAATTTTTTTTTGCCATAGTATATTACACTTGAAACTTCTGCATATTACGAAATAACCAGAATACGTATTACGTAAAATATTCTTTCACTCGCTGACTGCAACCTGATTTAATTACATATTTAACTTTGTGCCAGTTGCGTAATTTCTGGGAATGACTAGGCTATACAGCAAAGTCCGCATAAGCGGACTTCATCGTGTTAAAAAGAGATTTCTAGAAATTAAATATCGGTTATATAGAACGCTAAAAGGTTGTTTGAAAAGTAGTTACCTATGATTTTAGGCACTTGTTGATCCCCCCTAACCCCTCGATAAATTGGGGGGAACCGGAATTAAAGTCCCCCAATAAATTGGGGGATTTAGGGGGATCTGGAACGTTTTGCTACCAACAAGAGGACTTTTCAAACATCCTCTAATAGAGACTTAGCACTGCTCGTCTCTATATTCTTGCAGTTTTCCAGTAGATGAGGCACAAAATGCAGGACTCAGGTATCAAACATCAAGAGTTTCTACTTGCTTGTTTCTGTCTTTTGCCTCAAATCCTGTAGTTTTGTACTTCATGTAAAAGAAAACTGCTGTCAGTGCATTTAGCCATTTGTAGTTTGCTAGTGCTGTGGAATTTTTGCTTTTAAAACTCTCCAGCTAAGGCTGCAACACACCGTTCGCAAATTAAGGGATGTTCTGCTGATTCTCCCACATGAATAGAGTAGTTCCAACAGCGATCGCATTTTTGCCCGTCTGCATTCGTTACTCCAATTCCCCAGTCTTCCGTCTGCGCTGTATATTTCAATCCTTGCAATCCTTCAGCAGAATCTAATAATTCCACCTGGGAAGTCAGCAATAAATACCGCAGTTCGTCAATCCCGTTACCCTTAACCGGGTTAAAGGCTTTGATAGCATCGCCTAATTGTTTGTTAGGTATATGAATCAAAGCTTTCGCCTCCAGAGAAGAACCAATGAGTTTTTCTATCCTGGCTTGTTCCAACACTTTATTCACATCGGTGCGGAGTTGTCGCAGCGTTTCCCAAAATTCTGCTAACTCTGGATTACGCCATTTTTCCTCAACCTGCACCCAACCGGCTTCAAATACCGATTTGTAAGGTGTTTTGTAGGGGAGATATTGCCAGATATCTTCGGCAGTGTGAGATAACACTGGTGCGATCGCTCGTGCTAAATTATCTATTGCTATCTTCAGCACCGTTTGACAACTGCGACGGCGGAAAGCATCTTTTGCACTGATGTACAGCCTATCTTTGGCAACATCTAAATAAAAGTTGGATAAATCTACCACGCAGAAATTCTGTACTGTTTGGAAAAAGCGGAAGAATTGGAAACTCTCAAAGGCAACGGTTACTTCTTCAAACACTTCGGTGATGCGGTGCAGCATATAACGGTCAAGTTCTGGCAATTCTTCAAAAGGAACTGCATCTTTTTCCGGGTCAAAATCATCCAAGCTACCCAACAAAAACCGCGCCGTATTGCGAATTTTGCCTCTAACATCATTCATTTGCTTAATGATGTTTTTGCCAATGCGAACATCGCCGGAGTAGTCAACCGATGATACCCACAATCGCAATACATCTGCACCGTAAGGCGGTTCTACTTTTTGATTTTTTCCGCCTTCAATGATTGTATTTGGATCGACTACATTTCCTTCAGACTTACTCATCTTTCGCCCTTGTTCGTCCAAAGCGAAGCCGTGAGTTAGCACAGTTTTGTAAGGTGCAATGTCATTTACCGCTACACTGGTAAGCAAACTGGATTGAAACCAACCGCGATGTTGGTCAGAACCTTCCAAATATATATCAGCAGGGTAGCGTAATGGACGCTGTTGGACAACAGCTGCCCAAGATGAGCCAGAATCAAACCATACATCCATTGTGTCTGTACCCCGGCGGTAAGACTTGCCATTATTACGATAAGATTCTGGTAATAATTCCTCAACTGAAAGTTCCCACCAAGCATCGGAACCTTTTTCTGCGATGATTCCTTGGACGTGGTTGATTGTTTCTTCGTTCAGCAGTGGTTCTCCCCTAGCTTCGTCGTAGAAAACGGGAATGGGTACACCCCAAACGCGTTGACGAGAGATACACCAATCGGAACGTTCTGCCACCATTGGCGTAATCCGATTTTCACCTTGGGCTGGAATCCATTTTACCGTGGCGATCGCCTTTAATGCTTCTTCCCGAAATCCTTCCACAGAGGCAAACCATTGTTCCGTGGCGCGGAAAATTGTCGGCTTTTTCGTCCGCCAATCATAAGGATATTTGTGGGGATATGGTTCTTCCTTCAACAAAGAACCAGCCGCAGCCAGTGCATCAATTACCGCTTGATTCCCATCACCCAGAACATTCAACCCCGCAAATTCTCCCGCTTCTTCGGTAAAATTGCCATTGTCATCCACTGGTGCAAGGATGGGCAAACCGTAACGCTGACCAACAATGTAATCTTCTTGACCATGACCGGGAGCAGTATGTACCAACCCCGTACCCGATTCAGTTGTGATGTAATCGCCGCCGACAACAATCGGACTTTCGCGGTCATATAGAGGATGACGATAAGTAGTATGTTCTAAATCATTCCCCTTGAAGGTGGCTTTTACAGTTAACTCAACTCCTAAGGTTGAAGATAAACGTTCCACTAAATCAGCAGCAACGATAAGATAACGGAACCTCACCGTTAACGGAGAGGGGGAAGAAACTTCCTCACTCCCCCTCCCTGCTTGCGGGGAGGGGGTTAGGGGGTGGGGTTCCACTTCCACCACTGCATAATTCAAATCTGCATTCACCGCCACAGCCAAATTCCCTGGAATTGTCCAAGGTGTAGTCGTCCAGATAGCCACACCCAAATCTGACTGATATTCCGCCAACAGTGGTTTTACAGTTTCCGCCAAACTTGTGATTGCAAAAGCTGCATAGATACTGCGGGAAACGTGACCTTCAGGATATTCCAACTCAGCTTCCGCCAAAGCGGTATGAGAACTCGGACTCCAGTGAACCGGCTTTAAACCGCGATAGATATAGCCTTTTAAGAACATCTGACCAAACACGCCAATTTGAGCCGCTTCATATTCCGGCTTCAGAGTTAGATAAGGGTTATCCCAATCACCCCAAATACCGTAACGTTTAAAATTTTGGCGCTGGTCGTTTACCGTCGCTAGACCAAATTCCTTCGCTTTTTGCCGCAGTTGTAAAGATGTTAAGTTTTGCCGTTCTGCTGACTTCATATTCTGCAAAACTTTCAACTCAATCGGCAATCCGTGACAATCCCAACCAGGAACGTAGCGAACTTTACGCCCTTGTAACATTTGGTAGCGGTTAATAATATCTTTGAGAATTTTATTTAAGGCATGACCAATATGGAGTGAGCCATTAGCGTAGGGAGGCCCATCGTGGAGTATAAATAATTCGCCGGGGTTATTTTCAAAGAGGCGATCGTAAATTTTATTTTCTTCCCAAAATTTTTGGATTTCAGGCTCACGCTTGATTGCGTTTGCCCGCATATCAAAATTAGTCTTGGGTAGGTTTACAGTATCTTTGTAACTTCCTGATTCGGTCACAGTCTCATGCCTAAAATTAGGTGTGCAGGTTTTATTAATTATAGAAGATGGTATGAAAACCAAAATTCGCTATTTTAACCTGAGTTTGATAAGTATTATTTGACCTTCCCCCAACCCCTCTCAGCTTCGGCTACCGTGCATACACAAGTCGAATTACCCCCCTTAATCCCCCCGATGTTTTGGGGGGAAATAGAAAATTTAGTTCCCTCCCCTTTATAAGGGGAGGGTTAGGGTGGGGTAAAACTGTCTCTTTGACGAAGAGAGAGACGGTTTTGCGTAGTAAAACCAGAGAGAAGTTTCTAGGCGATAAGCAGACTAATCAGGAATTTTGCGGAGATTGAGAGTTAACCAACAGAAAGTAGTATACTTTTCTGGGTTCGCCTAAAGCTATCAAAAAGTTTCGTCTAAAAATAAATAATTTTGGGGTTGCTCTAATGCTAAGTCCTGTAGTCACAGTCAGTATCTTTCAAAAACAACCCGACCCTAAAGTATTTTCAGCAGGTCAAGTCATCTTTGAAGAAGGACAGTCTGGTGATGAAATGTATGGAATTATCGAAGGAGAGGTAGATATATTAGTCAATGGCAAGATTGTAGAAACCGTTGGAACAGGCGAAATTTTTGGTGCAGGGGTACTTGTAGGAGTAAAAAGTAGAACTTACGCAGCTATTGCCAAGGTGGATACCAAGCTGGGTTTTCTTGATGAGCAAGGGTTTCTCTTTGCCGTTCAGGAAACACCTGTGTTTGCTCTACAGGTAATGAAAAGTTACTCAGAGCGTCTGAATCGCTTGCAACGTATGGTGTGAGGCAGAGGCAGGAGGATGCAGTAAGTAGCAAAGTGTTTTTCCAAGTAGCTTCTTTAACTTCTGCCTTTTTTAGTGTCAAGATGCAAGATTTACCGGAGTTAGCAATGGCGCGTAAACGCTTGATTATCGAAATGGGGATGGGAATCGATCAACACGGACAAGAACCAACAGTAGCAGCATCTAGGGCAGTACGTAATGCGATCGCTCACAATGCCTTACCTGGTGTTTGGGAAGTCGCAGGTTTAAATCATCCCAATCAAATGATTATAGAGGTTCAGGTGGCAGTACCATATCCCGAACAAGTTAGAGAAGAAGAAGTACTCGCTGTATTACCATTTGGGCGAAAAACCCTCACCGTAGAATCTGGGGGGATGATCGTTCAAGGGCGGGCGATTCCCGAACTCAACGATAAAAATGACGAAATGTTGATTGCGATCGCTGCTGTTACAGTTCTAATCGAAGATGAGTAGCTGAGGCAATTCCTATAGAAATCAGAAACTTATAAAAAGACTTATCCGAAAATGGTAAATGTATACGGCAAAGGAATTTCAGCGATTAC
>NZ_JAVRCL010000066.1:0-47388 GCF_034530775.1 Nostoc sp. DedSLP04
TTAAACTAAACAGTTTAGTTTGCACTTCCTGACAGCTTCGCCAGCTCTTCCCCTATTAACCGTTTTAGTTGAATGATGCTGTCTTTCCCCCTGCCTAGTACCGATACCATAGTGATGCGGTAGCCCAGGCTTGCTGATTCCATCTCTTGAACAAAATCCTGAAAATATTCCCCCACTCCAGACGGCAGATCCACTAAAGCTACAACAGGATTTGATGACGATAAATCCTTTTTTAAAATCTCGCTGAATCCATGTTGATTAAATTTGATTGTTCTTACGCCCCCTGGCACTGAAGAGTTATAGTGTCTCCACAGTTGCGGATTATTCGAGTCACAGTCATACGCTACAACATGAATCAAGTTTGCTAAGTACATATCTAAAAGAAACCTAGCCACAATACTTTTACCTGTGCCTCCCTTTTCACTGGTACACAGCACTATTCTTTTATTAACTGCTGCTTTTTTTTTGTGAGGAGTAGTTGTTTTACTCATAAACCAACTTAGATTTCGTCATCCTTGTAAATCTTTGGCACAAAAGCAGACCTGTTTGGTTCTCTGGTTGGTTCTGATTTCGCTTCTGGTTCCTGCGTTGCTGGCTGTTGTTTTTTACTCTTGCCTAGAGTACTTTTTACAGGTGCTTCTTCAGCTTCGCTGCTTTCAACAACTGCCTGCTGATTTTCAGTAGCCCCCTGAACTGACATACTACTATCGCCGTTATCAGATGCCTGATGACGGCGACGGCTGCTTTTCTTCAACTCACCGATTAAATATTTGATTCTGCTGCCAGTCAAATTAATCCCCAGACCCTTCAGCATTTCTGAAACTTCATCATAAGTGTAGCCGTACTTGTTAGAAGTCAGCTTCTCAATGTACCTTCTCATTTTTCTGATGGCTTCTCTGTCTGAGATGTCCTCTCGTTCTTTTGGCTTCTGCTCCTTCAGTAGATTGATGGCTTTATCAATCTTGCCCTTCGTAATCACTTCTGAATTCTGATGTTCACTCATGGTTATCTCGTGAATCCCGATTAACTGATAATTATCGACTATTTGAAATAATTTGCACCAATTTATTTTCAAAATGCTAAAAAAATCAGCGATTGCGGCTACGCCGAATTACCTCTTCGTATTACGGCTACGCCTTATATTTTTTAGTGTGGCAGCTTCGCTGGTCTTCTTTTCTTATTCAAACTAATGCTAAAAAATCTGACTATTACAGCTACGCTGAATCAGAGAATTTTACTTAAAACAGCTTCGCTGAATTATTTTTTAGATTCTGGCTACGCCGGACTATTATATTGTGTGCCAGCTTCGCTGAATCAGAGAATTTTCATATAGCGGCTACGCCATTTGTACCGACTCTGTAGTGGCTACGCCGAACCAGAATTTACCGACTACTTTATTTTTTCCTATTGCGGCTACGCCGTTGCTATCCTCCCCTGTAAGTTGTAGGATGATCAGCAGCACGGCTACGCCGTTGTACTCCCGCCTTCAGCCCCCTGCTGTGTCCTCCGTACATACGTAGTAATCGATACTTTGTCCACCCCCAAAAATGGGCTAGAAGCCAGCCATGCCTCAAAGCTTACGCTTTGTCTCGCTGCGCTCGAACGGCAGACTGGTTCAAGTGGGGAAGCCCCCCTTGAAAAACCCCCCGCGCAATGTCCGTTGATATTCTCGATTTATGGCTAATCGCAAGCAGTCAAAAAGGGTCGTAAGAAAACATCTCTTTTCACTTAGACTGAGTGATATTGAGTTGGATCTGCTGCGAATAAAATCACTTGATGCGGGAATGTCAGCAAGTGAATTAATGAGACGTAACGGATTGCTGCGACCACTGCCCAAACGACTGAGTAAAATTAGCCTACAAACATATTGGGAATTAGGGCAAATTGGGAACAACTTAAACCAACTTATCAAAGCTACAAACACAGCGATAAAAATTGGGCGCACTCCACCAGCCAAGCCAGAACTATTACAAGAACTTTTAGAAGTATTGCATCAGTGCAGACGAGAGATTGCCCAAGCTGACACGGAATCTGACGACTGGGAAGAGGAGGAAGAAGAAAGCGATGATTGGGAAGCAGACGAAGGGTAGAGGTTTTCGCCATCTGTTAGATTATTTGGAATCACGCGATGAAGCCCAAATAATCGGCGGCAATATGAGCGGGAGAAATGCGCGAGAATTGGCACGGGAGTTTAAGCTGTCTCGACAACTAAATTCTGATGCAGAACGTGTTGTTTATCATGTCTCATTATCAGCAGCGAAGGGCGACAAATTAGATGATGAGAAGTGGGGCGAAATTGGCGATCGCTACATGAAGGAAATGGGCTTCGATGCCAATCAGTTTGTCATCTTTCGCCACCATAACACCGACGACGACCACATCCACATTGCAGCCAGCAGAATCAGGATAGACACGGGGCTATTAGTCCATGATTCTTGGGATTATGTACGCTCTGAAAAAGTTCTGCGACAAATCGAGCAAGACTATGATTTAGTGCAAGTCCAGGGCAGTAGAGAGAAACTGAATCGTACACCCAGCACCGGACAAATCAGGCGTATAAGGCGAGAGCAAGAAGAATATTCATCGGGTAAGCGCGATACCCCACCAGAGCGCATTATTAAGGAGCAGATTCAGCAGACGATTGATAGGGCTAGTGTTGATAATCCCCAAATGCCAACGCTGATCATGCGGCTGCAACAAGCTAGTGTCAGTGTGAGAACAGGATTCACTAGGAATGGTAAGTCTAAAGGCATTTCTTATGAGAAAGATGGGCAGGCTTTTAGTGGTACACAGTTAGGTGCAGCTTATACCTTCCCCGGTTTGCAAAAACATCGTGGCATTGACTATCAACCAGAACGTGATGATGAACCTATTCATGAATTGCTGCTCAAACCTGTTAAACCACTCCCAATTGAGCAGTTAGAAAAGTTTCTTCTTCTTATTGAACGCAAACAACAGCCCCAGTTCACTCCACCACCAGAGGATAAAGTTGTTTGGCAAGTATTACACAAGTATTTGAGCGAGAAACGCTACATACCAGATTATATTTCGCAAGGATTACATAATAATCAGTTGCTTTACATGGATGAGCAACGAAATATTTTGTTTATCAAGCGTGATTTAGATGGTGAAAAAACTGGCGCATTAGTTTGGTCAAAGCCTAGAGAAAATCATCGGACTGTGGAGTACGACCAAAGCACCTCTACACAAAAAGGTTGGTTTTATCTGAGGTTGGGAGGGCAACCAACAGACAAGGTAGAAAACGTCTTTCTGTGTTCTACACCAATTGATGCGATGTCAGCAGCCACTTATCTTATCTCAAGTTGCAAGGGACTGCCACCAACTAGAACTATGTTGATAGTAGCTGATGATCCGAATAACCTACCTATGGAATTTCTCAAAGGTTTCAATAGGGTTGTCGTAGCATTCAATAATGATGAACTTGGGAATAAGGCGGCTAGTGCAGTATTAGAATTGTTGCCACAAGGTAAAAGGCTTAAAACCCATAATCCTGATTGGAGCCAGGAATTAGAAGCTCATTTGAGAGAGGAGCAGCAAAAGCTCAGAAAGCAGGATCGTGGTTTTAGCTTGTGAGCCACGCGGAGCGTAGACCGAACTCGTGACCGCTTCGCTCTTGGAGTCGGTGGCTCTTACGGGCAGAAAGATTACTGGTTGGGCCGACTAGATCCTGCAAGCCCGCAAGAGCCACTCCGCTGCGCCGACTCCAAGCCACGAGTTCTTAAATCTTGGAAGGAATGCTTTGACTACTGGCAGCGATCGCAAAACTTGAATCTTTAAAACTCGATGAAACCCCACAAATAATTTTTTGTCACTCCAAAGACTACAAAAAAGGTTTTAGTCTTTTTTGTAGTGTGATTGCATTATTTTGTAGCACTTGTCAGGCTCATCAAGTCAAAGCGCGTAACTTTCGGAATCACTGCTCATTTCACCCCATTTCCCGATACCCCCGCTTACGGGCGATAACATAGCCAAGCTTGCCGCCGCTCTCAACACCTGCTATAGTCCAAACCAAACTTGTTGCTTAGATTTAATGAGGTTAATTGAAAATTACATCTCCATAGTTATGCCTCATTGAAGATTCTAAAGGTAAAACATAAGGAGAACCTCCTATGGTTAATGAAGAGCATTATGCTCGGCTGAACAAAGGTGTACAAGCTTGGAATAAATGGATAGCTAATAATTTAAGTATAATTGTTGACCTTATTGGTGCTGATCTCAGCGATGCTAACCTCAGCGATGCTAATCTTAGCAGGGCTAACCTTAGCGATGCTAATCTTAGCAGGGCTAACCTTAGCGATGCTGACCTCAGCGATGCTAACCTTAGCAGGGCTAACCTCATCGGTGCTAACCTTAGCGGGGCATACCTCGGACAGGCAAAGCTAGAGGATGCAGACTTCAGGGAGGCATACCTCATCAAGGCAGACTTTTTCAAGGCAGACCTTAATAATGCAGTCTTCAATGGGGCAGACGTTAGAGAGACACAATTTAGTGTGGCAAACCTCGTCAAGGCAGACTTGAGCGGGTTAGACCTGAGTGGGGCATACTTTTGCGACGCAGACCTAAATCAAGCAAACCTTAGTAGGGCAGATCTTACTAAGGTTATTCTCATAAGGGCTAACCTCACCAACGCTAACCTCACTAACGCTAACCTCAGCGAGGCTGACCTCCGTGAGGCTAACCTCACCAACGCTAGCCTCACTAACGCTAACCTCAGCGAGGCTGACCTCCGTGAGGCTAACCTCACCAACGCTAGCCTCACTAACGCTAACCTCACCAACGCTTACCTTCCTAGAACTCAAGCATTAAAAACAGATTTTACTAATGCTAAGTTTACAGGGACTTGTTTGGAAGACTGGAATATTAACTTTGCTACAAAGCTAGATGATATTGATTGTCAGTACATCTATTTGAAAATAAACAAACAAGAACGTCGTCCAAGTAGCGGAGAGTTTGCACCAGGGGAGTTTAGCAAGCTCTTTCAGAAAGCTTTAGAAACAGTTGACTTAATTTTTACTGATGGTATTGACTGGAAAGCTTTTCTTCTTTCGTTTAAAGAACTACAGGCTGAATATGGTGAAGAAAATTTATCAGTCCAAGCCATTGAAAAGAAAAATGGTGGTGCATTTGTAATTCGGCTAGAAGTTCCGCTAGAAGCCAATAAAGCAGATATTGAAAGTCAGGCTAAAGCATTATATGAAATTCAGCTAAATGCACTTGAAACTATATATCGAAATCAATTAAAGGCTAAAGATGTACAAATAGAAATTTATCATCAGGAAAACGCCAACTTATGGGAACTAGTTAAACTAGCGGCAAGTAAACCTATTCAAATTAAAAATACTATTGATGTTACAGCTAAAGCGGATAATAACTCTATGGTAGATAACTCTAACAAACAATCTACTTTTAACTTACAAGACGCTCAATTTGCTGGCGGACTTGTCAATGCAGATACAGTAAATGCACAGCAAATCGGTGGTAACATAACCAACTATACCCCTGAGCAAAAGCAGAATCTAGCTTCAGCAGCATCGGAAATTCAACAACTCCTCTATCAGCTAGCTCAAACTAATCTAACAACTACGGATGCAATTACAGAAGCAATTCATCAAGAAATCAAACGTAATCCAAAACTAAAAGCTAGATTGATATCTGCATTAAAAGCTGGTGGATTGGAAGCTTTAAAAGCAATCTTTAATCACCCACTTTTCAATATTCCGGTTGAAACGATAAAAGGATTCCTAGAAGCAAATTAGGTGATGCTGGTGTATTAGTAGCATCGCAGCAGAAAACCGGGTTAAGCATTATTATATTAGTGCTAATGCTTATTTATTCACTCTGGAAACGTGATGGGCATTCCTGAGCTAAAAAGTTTGTTTAATTTTTCCTTCTTGAACCCTGCCTCCTAGTTGAAAGCCATGCAGCACTCTGTTTTGGGCGGCATCCGTACAAAGTTGATCGCCTCGTTTCTCATTGTTGCTTTGATTCCTTTACTGTTATTGGCATTTATCAACAAACAGACAACTGAAAAAGCACTAACTGACAACGCCCGACAAGCCCTATCTGCGGCGGCTAACGAAACCGCTAACAGAATAGATGCCTTTATTGATGGAAATCTCAATGCCGTGCGTGTAGAGGCGATTTTACCAGGTTTGGCACGCTACCTCAGCCTAACTCCAAAACAGCGAGACGGCAGCCCCGAAATGCAATTGGCGACAGAAACATTAATGCGTCTCAGTCGCAAAGATATGCTCAATATTCTCTCTTATGCTTTGCTCGACTTAAACGGAAAAAATGTATTGGATACACGTACACTGAACATTGGCAAAGATGAATCAGTTCAAGATTATTTTCAAAAGCCGCTACAAACTGGTTTCTCTTTTGTTTCTAACATGAAGCGATCGCCGACAATTCCCGATCTTATTACCTTCTTTTTTAGCAGTCCGGTTCGCAATGACAAGGGAGATATATTGGGTGTATTGCGTGTTTCATACAATGCTACTGTTGTTCAGCAGTTAGTAACTCGGCAAACCGAACGGGCTGGGGAAAAATCTTTTGCGATTCTTTTAGATGACAATAATATTTATCTGGCACATAGTACTGCACCAGAACTACTTTTTAAATCAATTGTGCCTCTGCCTGATGATGTTGTAACTAAACTGCAACAGGAAGGTCGTTTGCCTAATTCTTCTGTTAAAGAATTGGCAACTAATGAGTCCGAACTTAAACAAGCATTGGATAATAAACAGTCGTATTTAATTGCATCTTTGTCAGCAACAGGGGATCGGGTTAATCTAATTGCGATCGCTCGTTTGCAATATAAACCTTGGTCTGTGTTGTTTGCACGACCCCTTGCTGTTGCCCTAGCACCTGTAGAAAAGCAAATTCGTGATGCAATTTTTCTATTTGCATTTATCGCTGGACTAGTGACGATCATCGCTTTTGCCATTGGACAACTGCTAACAAAACCAATAATTTACCTTACCAATATAGTTTTCCAGTTTACCGCAGGTAACTTAGATATCCGCGCCAAAATTAGCTCAAAAGACGAAATAGGTCAACTGGGGAAATCGTTTAACAACATGGCACTTCAGTTACAAACATCTTTTGAAACTTTGGAACAACGGGTACAAGAAAGAACAGCAGAGTTAGTAATTGCTAAAGAAAAAACAGAAGATGCAAATCAGAAACTAGAAGATGCAAATCAGAAACTAGAAGATGCAAATCAGAAACTAGAACAACTAGTAAATCTAGATGCTTTGACTCAGGTGGCTAACCGTCGCTACTTCTATGGACGACTGCAAGCAGAATGGGAACGCCTTGCACGAGAGCAACAACCCCTGTCACTGATTTTATTGGATGTTGATAAATTCAAATCTTACAACGACTACTATGGTCATCTTGGAGGCGATCATTGTCTAATCAGAATAGGGCAAACAGTGCAACAGATGGTTTATCGTTCTGCTGGTCTAGTAGCGCGTTACGGAGGAGAAGAATTTTCCGTACTCCTCCCCAATACTGACTTAGTAGGAGCGATCAAAGTAGCACAAAGTATTCAACGAGCAATTCACGAGCAGGCCATTCCCCATGCACAGTCTAATATTAAGGATATCGTCACACTGAGTTTGGGTATTACTTGTGTCATACCCACTTGCAACATCAAGCCAGATACACTTATTGCTTCAGCCAATAAAGCACTGTACAATGCCAAACAAAAGGGGCGAGATCGCTATTGTACTCATTTAGATATATAACGCCATGTGCGGCTTTCTCTCAAACCTAACTGATCGCTTAATGCAACAACTCTATTCTTTTTGATAGCGCATCGTTCTTTTTTTTAAGCTATCTGTATTGCCTGCTTTACCGTTGCTGATGTACCGTAGGTATCACCTAAAATCTGTTTACGTCATTTTGCTTCTCCCCGCAAGGCTATAACCTATAGCAGTTCTAAATGATACGTGAGAATGAATCCAGGCTGTAAAGCCTGTAAAAGAAGGCTTTTTGTCTCAGTATTTTCTCACTAATGATTCACTATTGCTATATATCATCACAATTTTAAATAAAACAGTAGCCTCATCCTTAAAGAAACAGTACCGATTGCCCCATCACCAGTTATCTTTAATTGTAACGGGGCAGGTAAACAAACTCACTTATGAGCCGAATCATCGCAGTTTTTAATCAGGCGGGAGGTGTTGCCAAAACCACCCTTACCCAAAACCTGGGCTACCAAATAGCACAATTGGGTCATCGCGTTCTGCTCATCGACATAGATCCACAAGCTAGCTTAACTATTTTTATGGGCTTGGTTCCAAGAGACATAGAGCAAACTGTTAACAATGCCATTGTGGATGAACAACCCCTGCCAATTCATGAGGGCATTCATGGCATGGATTTAGCCCCAGCTAACATCTCTTTGAGCACGGCAGAAATGCAATTGGTTAATGCTTCCATGCGCGATTTCCGCCTGAAAGAAGCTATTGAACCAATTCAAGAAAATTACGATTTTATCTTAATAGATTGCCCTCCCAGCTTAGGGCTACTCTCTTACATCTCTCTTGTAGCCGCTACTCATGTTCTAGTGCCTTTGGAAACCCATTTCAAAGCCTTTGAGGGAACAGGCGAATTACTAAAAACGGTTGCCACAGTTCGCAACAAACCAAACCGCAAATTGCAAATTGCCGGATTTGTGCCTACAAAATACGATGCCCGTAACTCCCAGGACACTCGTACTCTAGCAGCCATTACCGAACAACTAGCAAGCGCTGGAACAGTCTTTGCCCCCATTCCTCGCTCCACTGCTTTTGTTGATGCTTCAGAGGAACGAATGCCCCTTGCAGTTTACGAACCAAAGCACCCATCTGTCGCCATCTTGAAAAAAATAGCCGTTAGTTTAGAATCTTTAAAATGAGACGCACTACTAAAGCCAGTCAACCCCTCAAAAGCAAAATTGATGTACCTTGGGACACCACAGGCGCATTGAATGCTGATTCTGCTCAATCCATGCCCTTAGACCAGATTGTTCTGCCAGCGACACAACCGCGCCGTTACTTTGACCCAGAAGCATTAAAGCAGTTAACCGAATCGATAAAGCAGCATGGCATCCTGCAACCCCTTTTAGTACGCCCCGTAGATGGTGGCAAACACGAAGTAGTTGCGGGAGAGCGACGCTATCGTGCTGCTAAAGAAATTGGGCTGAAAGTTGTCCCCGTCGTCATTAGAGAGTTAGACGACAACGCAGCTTTTCAATTTGCACTTATAGAAAACTTACTGCGAGAAGACCTGAACCCAGTTGAAGAAACCGAAGGCATTCTGCAACTGCTGTCTCTCAAACTAGGTCGAAGCATTGAGGAGATACCCCCATTACTGTATCGTCTACAACGCCTACAAAACAAAGCATCTACAGTTACCCATAACGTTATGGGCGCACACGATAGCGAAGGTGTTGAACCTACCCATAACGCTATCAGCGACGATGAAGGCGATATTGAATTATCTACCCATAACGTTATGGGCGAAACCGAAACGGATGATTCAGCCCTTAATCATGAGCCTGCTGTAAACCAAGACCTCAAAATCGTTGAAGGAGTGTTTGATGGCTTAGGGTTAATGACCTGGGAATCTTTCGTTAAGAACCGTCTACCCTTGCTCAACCTCCCAGAAGATATCCTTGATGCGCTAAGGGAAGGCTCACTTGAGTACACCAAAGCTAAAGCCATCGCCCAAATTCAGAAATTAGATGAGCGCGTTGAATTTTTAGAACAAGCTATTGCTCAAAACTGGTCTTTAAGTGAAATCAGACAGCGCATTATTGAGAAGAAAACCCCAGCCTCTACCGAAAACACCGAGTCTAACAATTATAAAGAGCGCTTTACTGCTGCGACTACCAAACTAAGAAAGTCGCGTATTTGGTCAGATCCTAAGAAGCGCAAGCAAATAGAAAAACTACTTGCACAACTGGAGACGCTGACAAACGTTGAGTAAGCTCAAGTTGCCACTGCTCCCCAGTTCTCTCGAAATCATGACGGGAGCAAGTTACGGCTAAAAAGTCAGGGGAGCCAAAGTGCCATAATAAAAAAACTAGAGAAAGTAAGATCCGTTTCTCTTTTTCTCCATTAACAAATAGGAGTTGTAAGATGGAAGCTCACAAAATAGAAGCTGTTTTAACAGAAGATGGAACTTTGATGCTACGGGGCTTACCTTTTCATGCGGGGGATGCTGTGGAGGTGATTATTCTGTCAGCTAAAACTCCACAACTTCAAGGAGCAGCGCCTAGCCAACCAGAAACAAATCTTTATCCAATGCGCGGTAAAGTAATCCGTTACGATGATCCAACAGAACCCGTTGCCTTGTCAGATTGGGAAGTTTTGCAATGATCGTACTTGATACCCATATCTGGGTTTGGTGGGTTGATGATAACTCGAAACTAACTACAAAGTATCGCTCTTGGATAGAAGAATATCAATCTCAGGGTTTAGGAGTAAGTATTGTTTCTTGTTGGGAGGTCGCCAAATTAGTAGAAAAAAATCGGCTGGTTTTTTCTTGTTCAGTTAATGAATGGTTGGAAACAGCTTTGTCTTATCCCGGAGTACAGCTATTAAATTTAACCCTGCCGATAGTGGTTGATTCAACTCAATTAAGCGGATTTCATAGCGACCCTTTTGACCAAATTATTGTAGCTACAGCCAGAAATTATGGGTGTCCTTTGTTAACTGTTGACGCGAAAATCCTTAACTATTCTGGTGTGGTAACGCTTTCATAACGTTCTGAGCAATTATAATTGTTAAAAATTTTGTGGAAAACTGCTGACTACTGCGGTATGTTTGCGACAAACGACAAAAAATATTAAGTTAGTCAGAGTGCCAGTAGTACAGTCGCTCCCACAAGTGTTCCTATGCTAGAGTCAGAAAAACTTATCCAGATAGTACAAGCTTGGTTAGGCTACATCAGGTTAGAAGAACTGACTCAAGCCGAGGTCGAGCGTTCTTCAGATATTTATTCAAAAGTAGTAGATAAGGGAGTGCAGCTTGTTGGCAACAAGCTACTGTTAGATAGCGAAGTATTTACACAATTCCAGCAACAGCAGCAAGCAGCTAAAAGAGGGAACAAAAATGATGTTCAGATGGCTGTTGCTTTCCCGCAAATCTATATAATCAACGGCAAGGGCAAAGACCAGAAGCTGAAATACTTGCCTCTGTTCACAATTGATATTTCACCCATATTCAAAGGTAATTACCGCAAAACTGGCTGGGACTTGACTGAGTACGAATTTCAGCCAGTGGTTGTTAATTTAATGCGCCTGTATGGACTAGAGGAGGAGCAAACCGAATCACTGATTGTTGCGTCAGGAATTGGAAAATTTTTAGAAGACACATTTAAAGGAAGATTCCCAACGCTTCGAGACTTTCTTGAATTGGTAGACTTACCCCAAGGAAACTACAAAACCTCTCAGCAACCTTATTTGCTACGCTGCGACTTTACGCCCTACAATGCCCTTCTTAAGCTTGACTTGCAAGAAATACTAAAGGAACTTCAACAACCTGACTGTAATAGCGAATGGCTAACTGAAACTCACCCAGCTATGCAGTACATCTGTGGTCAGCCACAATTACCCAGAGATGAGGTGATGTTCTGGGGTGCTTTTCCCGATCATGCGCCTGATGAATTTCAAGCGTCTGTCTTGAAACACGCCCAAGAGAACTTACTAACTGCTGTTTGTGGGCCTCCGGGAACTGGAAAAACAGAAGTGTTTCTGCACCTCATAGCCCAGCAAGTAGTAAATCGAGCGTTACGACTTGTTCAGGGTCTTGATGATGTAAATAATTTAATATTCTTTGTCGGC
This sequence comes from Nostoc sp. DedSLP04, assembly GCF_034530775.1. Classification (NCBI taxonomy): domain Bacteria; kingdom Bacillati; phylum Cyanobacteriota; class Cyanophyceae; order Nostocales; family Nostocaceae; genus Nostoc; species Nostoc sp. DedSLP04. Next base: position 11,861 of record NZ_JAVRCL010000066.1, read on the forward strand.
GCTAATAACAGCACCGTTAAAAAATTCCAACAACGACTGGCTATAGATTCTCCTGCTCAACAGTTTTATCTTACTGGTGGCAATCAAGCTAATATCCGTAAGTCAACTCTACCCAAACTGCAATCAACCCAAGATTGGCTGCGTAATGCTGAATTTAATCAATCTGCTTGGGAGCAAGCCAAACTCGAATTACTGCAAGCCGAAAGTGAAATTCAGCAACTCCAAGAGCAAGACCGCTTGAATACTGCTCAAAAAGTTACTGATACCGAACGTCGATCGCAATTGGATGTAGAGATCCAATCTCTCAATAACGATATTTCTGCTAAATCTGCCGAGTTACAAGCCCTAACTGAACAGCTATCAAGTTTGTCTGATTACGAAAATTTTCCCATTGATGCTTACCAGCAGATACAAGAAGCTTTATCCCAGGCAGAACGAGAACTACCAAAAGAGTCTGACTCTATCACCAAACGCGCCTTGAACTGGCTTAATGCTACTACCGACAAGCGAATTTTTCAGCGTTTGGCGAATCGGATAAACGCGGCTGTTTTAAACACCTTGGCAACAGCGCATCCCTTTCAGATACCCATTGACCCCTCTAGTTTAACGACAGCAATCACAAGCGTTAACCAAAAAATCGGTTTCTCACGGCAATGGCGCAATCAAAACGGTGAAGTAACTGAAATTCAAAACCAAATAGCGGTTTTAACTAAGGAACTAGAGTTAAAGCAAGCTCAAAAGCAACAAATCCAAGGACAACTTGATAGTTACCCCCAAGCCGATTTTTACAGTCGTTTTTACCGTGACTATCACCTTTTGCAGCTAGAACTATTTCAACGAGCCTGGGCGTTTCTGTTGCAAGAAGTCCTCCGACGCAAGGAGAGCGTTATGAGGGCATTGTCAACTTATGGCAGCGTCTTGACGGGAGACGGAGAGGCATTGCTCAAACTGTCAACAGATGGTGATGCCATCTTCCGTGACTTGAGTTTGATTTTCCCGGTCATTACCTCCACCCTCCAATCAATGCGTAATATGTCGCCAATTCTTCAGCCTAATATCATCAAGCTGGCACTGGTGGATGAGGCAGGGACAACTCTTATACATCAATTATTTCCCTTGCTAGTGCGATCGCAACGGGCAGTAGTGGCTGGCGACCCCCAACAAATTGAGCCAATCGTTAACATGAGCGACGATAGCATCAAGCAATATCTGAAAACCGCCTTTCTGGATCGGGGCATGGGGAATGAAGATTACTATCGCTATGCCCCCACTGCCAAATACACAGCTACCGCTTATCACCGCGCTGCTGGTGCTAGTGGTGCAGAAGGCGACTTAGGCAATGGCATTATTCTCTCTAATCATTACCGTTGCACCCCACCCATTATTCAGTTTTGCAGCCCCAACTATCCCGGTGGTCTGCAAATCCTTTCAAGTTATGACCAGACTGCAACGGTCAAGCACCTGCTGGCTTATCACGTTGAAGGAAGCCACACCCATAATACCAATCCAGAAGAAATTGATGCTGTAGAAACTATAATTGCGTCCTTGCTAAAACATGGTTACTCTATTAGCGCGGAGGACAACTCAAAGACAATTGGGGTGATGTCGCCGTTTTTGCAGCAAGCTAACGCGCTCAGGTATCGGCTTTCTAAGCGTTGGCGAAACTTTTGTTGGGATGATATTGGTACGGTTCATAATTTTCAAGGTGGGGAGAAAGCAGCTATTATCTTTTCTCCTTACCAGTGTCACCAAGAGCATAGTTTTTGGTTCCTCAACCGGAAACCTAATTTACTGAATACAGCCGTTAGTAGGGCAAAGGAATTGTTTATTTTAGTGGGTAATCTTAGAGAACTAGAATTAGCAGGAGGAGAAACCAAGCGGTTAGTTGAACATATTCGGCAACACGGGGAAATTCGCTCGCCTGCGGCTTAAATGACATCGTTTCAATGCTCATATTAGGGGTAGTGTTACGCTTATGAAATTTGCAAGAGATGTACCACACAAGCAAAATTAGCCTGCGAAACTTTTGAAAGTATTGGTGTATGCGCCTAGATTCAAGATTTACTCGGCTGGACTAAACCTGTCTCTACTCCCGAAACCTCGGCTCAATTACAGTTACTCGCGGCGTTCGCAATGTGGTTATGATGTTCTTGATATACGCCTCTACTTTTTTCCGATACTGGTAAAATCTGAAATTCCTTCCCAATAACTTTGACGAGAACAGGAACTCTGCAAATGTCTCCCATCTTGGAGAACTCGACTGGCTTACCAGAGGTTTTAGTTGGAGTAAGATAAATAGACCTTAGATTTTGCAGGACGTTAGCGCGTGTTGGATGTTTACCAGACAACGCTTTGATCAAAGCGTGGCTGGCATCAAAAGCCGTAGCTGTACGCCAACTAATCTGTCCTCCCCATCTTTCACTAGCCTTATCTGCAAATTTTTTTGTATTTTCTTCTCCTGCAAACCAAGGAACCGATAGAATCAATCCTTCCAATGCTGTGCCACCTTCATTCAAAGTATCTAAGTTGTAGAGTACATCCCCACCCAACAACTGTGGTCTTTGCCCCTTTAATTTAAAGTTAGCTTTGGCAATCTGAATGGCTTCAGTAGTTAGATTAACATCGGGGAATAGCAGGACGGCACTGACCTGACCTGAAAGTGACTTAACCTCATTCTCTGCATTTAGGTTAGGCTTGCTGAGGGAAACTTTGCGTACAACCTGCCCCCCTATCTGCTGGAAGTTACTTTCAAAAGCTTTTTGTAAGCTGGTGCTGTAGGTGGTGTCATTAGGATTATAGAAAATTGCTACCTTGTCTATGTGCAAATTTTTTTTGGTATAGTAAGCGAGTTTTTTGCCCGATTCCTTGTCTGAAGGAACAGTTCTAAAGAAAACTTTACTCACAAGGGTATTACTAGTGCTGGTAGGAGAAATCATCGCCAGGGGGGGATTAGCTTTTTCGTATTTTTTAAGCCCTGCTTCACTGGCACTACTAGCGTTGTGTCCAATCACACCTAAAACCGCCGAATTATCAGTTAGTTTTTGGGCTATACTGGCAGCCCGTTTGGAATCGTTAGCATCATTGGCAATTAAAACTTCTAGTAACCGACCGTTTGCTCCCCCTGAATCATTGAACTGAGTTTGGGCATCCGCTATTCCCCGTAGCATTTCTTTAGCCTGGTCTTCTCTGTTGTCCACAGGCAAAACTGCTGCCAGCATTAAAGTCGAACCAGCTTGGCGTGCTTTGGCATTGTTTAGGTAAACCTGTAGTTCTGGCTCAGTATGACGTTTTTTGCGATCGGACTCTACCGCTTTTTCAAAAAATGCCTGTGCTTTGGCATAATCACCATCTCGGAAAGCTTTAACGCCACTATCTCTGTCAGTATTAGATTTTTCTTTGAAAAGGACGCGATCGCCACTGCTATACCACTCTGGAGAAATTACTGGAGAAATTACTAGAGGATTAAACAGAGTTAGTAAACCGTGAACTCCACTAATTAAGGCAGCAACTCCCGCCATAACTGCAATCAATATACTAGGTTTTCTAAATAGCGATAAATTATTTGTTCTATGTTCATTTTCACCCTCGCAAATATAACATTTTTCTTCTTCATTTATTACTATCTCGGCATGAGTAATCCCTTTTGAACCAGGGCCAACACACCTCCATTGATTGTTTAAAGGTTTTTGATTCATAAGCTACCCCGAGATAATTTACATGGTTTCGTATTTGGTTAGAGAAGACAAAGTAATACCATTTCAGTTTATTAATGATACAAGTACGTTCGTAAGGGCATGGCATTGCCATGCCCTTACGAAAAATCTATATGTATCAGAGTTTCCGTGAATTAGTATAACTGACTAAGCAAGCCCTAGTTTTGCTCAGGATCAATACCTTTGTCGAGATATTTGAATAGCAATTCCTTATCGCAAGCTTGGCGATTTGCTTTGAGAATTTTTATTTGTTCAGTTAAACTTAAGCCCCAAGTGGAACAATCCTCAAGCAAGCGATCCATTTGTTCTGGCTGAGTGTATAACTCTACTATTGTTATTGCATACTCCCACAGGTATTTCTTCTCTTGGTTTGTTAGAGTTGGTCGGACAGCATCTAGTAGATCAAGGCGATCGCTGTCATCCTTAAACGCTGTACTTCGATCAAGTCTCTTAACCAATTCCCATGCTTGAGGCCAATTTTGCTTAGATTTGTTTTCAACAACTCTCTGACAGAATGTGCGAAGTTCTGATTTAACGTCAGTGTTTTCTAAAAGACACTTTTGCTCATATAGTCCATGATTGAGCAATATTTCAGCCAAAGGAAGATTTTGCTTGAGGCGCTCATTTAAAAGTTGGCTGAGGAATGCAGACGAAAGTTGGCTCATCTGTTCAAATAGCGGTGGAATGTCCTGAGTCGGATCAATCGCTGTCAAGTCACTGCTAATGTAATCAAGTACTAAGTCAAAGTCACGGGCTTGGTCGGCTACACTTTTAAGAATGTCTTTTAGTTGAGTCAATTCTAACTGCCAAGCCTTACAATCTTGGAGTAAGCGCCGCGTTTGTGCAGGTTGTCTGTCGGGGTCATTAGCGATTTGTATTGCTATATTCACCAAATCATGTTTTTCACCTACCTCTAAATTAGGTTTACCCAGAGGCAAATTAAAACCAGTACCTATTGTCCAGCAGAGGTGTTGCAGTTTCAACCAATCATGAGTTGTGAATGTTTGGGCGACATCAGGATCAGTTACCAAAGCTCTCAAGTCATCATCAACGTACCTTTTTTTAATCCAATAATCGCATAGGTAATGCAACAGCTTGCCATTGAGCCAGTCCAAACGGTCGCTATCTCGCAAACAGCGTGCCCAAGTGATAGCATACTTTGGTTCAGTAGCAACGAGTCGCTCGAAATCCTTGTGTTGCGATCGCAACTGTTGCCATGCCAAACTGGTTCGACAAAATTTTCTTCTAACATCGTTATCCTCAGCGATCACTGGCAGCCAAGTTTCCAACACCTCAATCGGAAATCTCGTTCCGAATATTTTATCGAGAAAAGCGGCAGAGTCTTGTTGATTTTCGTATAGAGCCTTAGCTAGTTGTTTCCAGATGTCCCAGTCCGAGCTAATAGTTGGTTTTGGTTGCCAAAGAGTAATGAAAATATCGCTAAGTTCAGGCTTTTTACCCTCAAACCATGCACAGGTTTTGACTAGGGCGTTACGATTGAAGTTCTTGCTACCTATTCCCTGAGACTGCTCAATCAGGGCTGCTAGTAATTCGCGTGCATCATCATAAGACGGAGACCAGGTGACAAGAACTGTTTCGTAAAACTTATCTTGTTCAGGCTCTTTCATCCCTGTTAAATTTGCCAGTTTTGGCAGGTCTTTTAAGACTGCCTTCTTTTGTGTCAGTAAGACATTAAGTAACTGAGCTACTTCTGGTTTCTTAATCTTTAGCTGTTTGTACAAATTGCTATCAATAATTTTGGCAGCTTCAAAATGAACAACTAGAGGCGCAAACTTGTCATTGAAGAAGTTTAGCAGGTCAATTTTATCTGTAATAGCAGTATCTAGTAGCGCAAAGGTTTCGACGATGTTATCCTGAAAGATTTTCTTTGTGGCAAAATAAATAGCAAGCTGCAAAGCTGTTTGCGAGTCTTGTTCAGATTTATATTCAACTACTTTTTTACAGAGTGCAACAATCTGCTGCACAATTACGGTATCTTTATCACAATAAGGCTGATCTAACAACTTCTCCTTTAACAATGTCTCTGCTAGATGTAGATTTTTCTCAAGTTCTCCTAAAATTTGTTTGGCACTTAAAATAGACTGCCACACTTGCTGAAATATCTGGGGAAACTCTTCAATTAGACGGACAATGATATTAAGATTAGCGGGTTCTTTCAGTGTGACGTTATTATCCTCAATTGAATCTAATTGCTTGAGGAGTGGTGGGATTACATGATCTATATCTCCGGTCTTAAGGATAGATTGAAGTAGCCTAACATACTTAGACGTAGTATTTTTGTCAAACTCTTCCGCAAATTCTCTAGTACCACAATTGAGCCAAATAATATCTTCAACAGGCTGATACTGAGAGCTATTATTAAGTTTAATCAATACATTTGCCCAACCACAATGCTGCTCGTCGAGTATACCTCCCGCCACTGAGACTTCGTTACGCACAGAAGCAGGTAGTAATAGTAGGATGCTCTCAAAAAAATCTGTACTTTTATCCCCTGTTAGAAGTAGCCGCTTACCATTGTTTAAGGCAGCTAAAGCCAACAGCAGCGATGACTGACCTTTACTATTAGTATCATTGAGCCAGAATTTGATCTTATCGACTTCTTCTTGATTCAACTCTGTTGGCAACGGATCATTGAGGGGTAAAATGGCCAGAGATTGTAAGTTAGCTTCAAACTCAGGAAAAAGTGGAATACGTTGATCCTTCATCCAATTCAAGAGTTTAAATTTCCGACCACGTAGCTGCTTTGCTACCAAATCTTTTGGGATAAAAATATAGTGACGTTGTTTAAATCCTCTGTCGCCACTACTGACTTCCTGTCCATTATCATCGACAGCAGTTTCGACCTTCACCAACACTAAATTATTATTTCCCTCGGCTGAGAAGATACCTATAGCTTTTCCATTTCCTTCAGGCGATCTTGTCCCCCAAAAGCGATGGGTTTCCGCTAGAGTTTTGAGACTTTCTTCATCCGTTAAATCAGTACTACGAGCAACAATACGATAACCAGAATCACTGTCACTGGCAAACTTGCCATAAATAAAGTGATTATATCCTGAGGCTAAATTCCTATGGAGCATATATGTCAGTTTTGGTTTGCATAGTATGTTTTGAAAATGAGGAGTAAAGAGAGGATGTTTCAAAATATTAAACATCCCTTATCTGCTACACTCAGCCTGAATTCAAGAATTTTGGTTTGGCAAACTACTAAGTTTGGGACGGGAAGGTGGATGCTTTTGGATTCCTCGAATTAACCACTCAATCGGTTCAAGCACATTATGTGAGTTCAATGTTATATCTGGCTTGATAGTGGGTTGGAGTTTTGGTGACAACGCTGGTTTATTCTCTTTGTTATTACTTGATACCCAATCATCAGATGACGATGAACTACTAAGATTTATATTGGTTGTTTGTGAGGATGTATAGTCATCAAAGTCAAATCCTCTCTTGATCTGTTGAGGTTGAGATGCCACAATTGGCGTATTAGCTTGTTGATTAGAATTACTCTTTTCTGCTGGATAAATTACAGATGGTTGCCACTTGCCATCTTTGTCTTGAGAACGACCTATAGATGATACAGAAAAAAATTCACAACGGTTTTCTTTGCCGATCCTATTTTTTCTTTTTTCTCTATCCAACTCTAACCAACAGTAGTTTTTAAGACGCTTCAACTCCCAACTCATCACATCTTCAGCTAATTCATCAGATTTCTGCCCCTTATTCCAAAGCTCTTCACGATCAACCTTGGTCACACAAAATGCCATGTATTGCTCTAGCAGCTTAGACTTGCTGCCAATGTGTGGAGAGCGCTCTTGAAATTCTTGAAATAAATCCCTCAACAGTTCTGAGTATGCCTTAACATCTTTCTTACTTCTTATGGGGTCAAGCAAAAAGATAATTCCATCACAACTAATTAGATAGTCCACGATATCCATTAGCTGCTTCTTATTTTCAAGAGCTTGGGCATTATGGCTAAGGACTTTGGCTCTGGAATTGAGTATATTTTCATAAAACTCTCCAGGGGCATCGATAAAATTAAGTACAATTTCAGAGTTAGCAACACGTGAAGACTTAGGACTCAATATGTAACTGTAAATTTCTAACTCCCCTGGCTCAGTTGGCTCTGGGAATTTTCGTTTATAGTTGATAGTGTTCAAATAATTTTTTACAAATGAACGCCCCTTTGAATCAACTGTAACCTGCCAATTGTCTGATGCCTCTAGAGCATCGAAAAGCATTGCCAGGTAAGTAGTTTTACCTGCCCCTGTAGTTCCCCAAATCCCTAAACGTATGTTTCTTGGAGAGGCGTGTAAGCTTTCATTTAACCACTTGCTTAAAGTCTCTCCGTAGCTTTTTAGACGATTGTTTAAGTCCAGCGTGTTACTACTAGTCATGAAGATTCCTCCATATTTATCATTAATGATTGCTTTGTTGGATTTTTAATTGCACGTGGGTAGATTTTTAGTGAAGCGAAACATCTCTGTTGTGAAAATGTTGTTGAGATGCTTCACTTTGTTCAGTATGACAGCTACTTTTCAGTGAAATTTAATATCATTCCTTAATACTGGATAGAGTAGAAATTTTACTCTTGAGTGAAACCTCGTACTCCCAATTTGGATCGGAAGCACGCATTTTGGATAGCCAAACAGGAGCTGGAGTATCGCTATTCATAAGAAATGGAATCTGAATACGCATTTCGGTAAACACATCCTCGATATATTGCAACAAGTAATCCTCAACCAAGAGCATTTCGTATCGATAAAGATTCAAAAGTCCAGAAACACAATAATCAGATATAAAATTCTCGTATAACTTCCTAGCTTCCGTAATAAAATTGACAAACTTATCGGCAGACAAATCCTCATTGAGCATATCTGGACTAGAAAGGCTCTTAAAGAGTTGTTCCTTCTCTGGTTTGTCATTTTGAAAAGCGGTAAAATGAGTAGCTGGATTGGTCATTTGTGTCATCGCAATACGCTCGGCGATTTGAGTCATTGTGCGATCCATATCATCAATAAACTTTTGAATTTTGGTTTCTATTTCTACAATTTCCTTAGAGCCAAAGCAATGGCTAACAATTTTCTGAACGACTTGGTATTTTTGAAATGCTTCCCTGTAGAAATCAGTCAAAGATATTGCTAGCCTTGGTACACGTTCATTGAGATCATCCCAAAGCTCAACTTGGGCATCGCTCAGGACAGGTTCAAGTAGGACTCTACCAATCTCGTCAATTGCTAGCTTATCGTTGCCAGTCTTAAAGTGTTCCTTCCAAATACGGGGCATCTCCTTCCGTAAATTATCATCTGCTTCATCACAAATGTTTTTGGCTTTATTTTGTAGTAGCTGGCGTCTTTCCTCAAATGTGCTGAGTATTTTCTTTCGGAAATTCAACAACTTCTTCTCAAGAGCCTTTCTTTGGTCTTCGAGCTGAGTTTCTATGTTCTTCTGAGAGGCATATTGTCCTTGGTTATCAATCACTCTTCGGTATTCACTGTCATACTTACTGTAGAGTGGGTTGATAATACTATCCAAAGCCTGCTTGCCATCACGAATTTGTCCTTCAATACGCTTATCACGAGCAAACTTAGTTAGTTCTTCTACCAGCTTTGGAACTTGACTTGCCTTAAGAACTTCCTCATCACTATTATCTTTGACCCTAAGCTTAACCTTAATTGCCTCGTAAGTATTATGGTCTCCAATCTGTTCTCCCTTGATCTTCTTCTGAGCGCAGTATGCTGCCAACGCAGATGTCATGAAATACGGAGCATCACCACCGCGCTTGTTTAAGAGGGGCGAAGTTTCATACTCAAAGAGTTTGTTCATGAGTTCCTCCATATCCTGCTTTAGAGTAGTCGGGGCCATGTCTGTCATGATCAAATCTTTAGCGTTGAGTACAAGAAAGATGCGTTCACCCGATTCCACTTTTCCTTTAAGACTAATGTATTTACCTACACGATCAAGTAAATAATCATCACCACGACCAAGAATACGGGGTGGACGTATGATAAAGATAACTGCGTCAGCATCTTTAATTCCTTCACTAATAATTATGTCGTGCAAAGGGCTACCATCAAGACCAGGTAAATCAACCAAACATACATTGTTGGGTAATTGGAGCGTTTGCACACCATTAGAATTTCTATCCGACTTAATATGATAAGTTACGGATTTCACTAAGCCGATCATGCGCTTGCTTGAGCCTTGACGATTGAGATCGCTATTCTCATCAATTAGCTCCATCAACTCCTTAAAATCAGTGGAATTGTTAAGTGAGAAGTGTGTGCGTAAATTATTAGAGTTATTATTAGCGTACTGCTCAGTTAGCTCAACCAGTATTTCGCGTAATTTCTCAAAATCTTTGCGAACCTGCTCATTAGTAGAAGATTGCATTTGCAACTCTGAGAGTGCTTTAGAAAAGCTTTCATTAAGTTCACCATTTAGCTTTGACTCATCAAGTTGATATTGTTGAACAAAATGTTCATCAATCAGTTGATGGATATTGTCTTCATCGCGATATGTAACAACTGCCTTTTCATCTTGATTCTCAGATACATCAAGAAATATTTCTAAAGCTGCACCTGTTGCAGCTTTACCAACAGATTTTGTTAGGACTAGCTCACGCCCCAGCATGGCATTAAGCATAGTACTTTTTCCCGCACCAGTAGTACCAATCACCGCAATACGATACGGTTGTCTATAATTAAAAGCCTTTTTGGCACGATTTAAGAAATCTTTATAACCATTAAGCTCTTGAGGATATTCAGAAAAGAAGCTTTCTAATTCTCCTAACCTTTTAAGCTGCGTAGTATAGCGTTGTGCTTGCTCGTCGGTGGCATCAGGCAAGAATTGCTTAATCTCGTCAATATTCACCATTTTCTTCTTCCACACACTAATTAAAGATTGAAGTTCTAAAATTTGAGGCTTTAATTCCTCTACAACTGCAAAATTTTGCAAGACCTTATTCAAATTTGGTAGGGGATGCTCTTTTGCTGTTAATGCCAGTTGTCGTGCAGTTTGAGCAAATTCAGAATTGGTTTGTGTTTCTGCCTCTACTTCCTGAAATAATTGCCCATAATCTAAAGCTTCTAAGGGTGTTTTTCTAATAGCAATTGCAGTATTTGGAGAGCGTTGTTCGAGTAATCCCAAAAACTTTTCATAGATTGTATCTCCTACCCTTTCTCCTATCCTTTCTCCAACTTTGTCTAAGGCGCTTCTTGCGATCGCATAAACAACAGCCAAAAGTGCTTGCGTTAAAAAGTCCATAACTATCTCCAAGATAAAGTTAGATGATTGAGGTAGTGTTACAGAATTTGTTAATAAGAAACAAGTGTCACGAAAAGAACTTAATTTCGTTTTCGATTCGGAACTTTACCTCTTTTGATTGATTTCAATAAAGCTAGTCGAAAGGTTTTTTCATTAACACTACCCCAACTAGCGTTGCATTAACCTCAAACTTGACTCATATACTTATCTTCGTGGTCTTTGTCTCTCCCAGGTTTCATCCATATCATCAACAATTCGTCTGCCCGTATTATTGTCAAACCGTCTTTCTTGGTAATTTCTTTCAGACTCTCTTTCCTGGTAATCATTGTAATGACGTTGTAGTTCCTGACGACCTCTTTCAAAACCTTCTTTTATGTCATTCGGTAGACCTCTATTGTCGTAAAGAAATTTTCCAGCATCATAAGCACCTTTGACACATTGTCCAAAATGGTTTCTATCACACGCATAAGAAGGTGATGCGTTAACAGCAAGAGCAGTCGTCACAGTTGCTACAGCTAAAAGAGCAGATACAAAAATATTCTTCATGATTAGAGTACTTGTGTTTTGAATTTCATATTTAGAGAATAGCATGGTACTCAAAATAATTTAATTATAAAAATGATTATAAAAACACTTTTCAATCAATAATATATATATGTGAACTATCAATTCATATAAATTTTCCTTCTTAAAAAAAAGTGTATTATTGTTTTTGTAATTTGAAAAAAATTATGCTTAATGTGAACTAAGAGAAAAGAAATGTGTAATGAAAAATAGCCAAAGTGAATTGTTAAGTTTTGAGTTGACAAATTTCTTGTCGTCTATTCAGTCGAAGTAATTGAAATTTCCGTAAAAATAACAGATATTTGACTGAGGCTATTTCGTCGAAAAGCCAATGTTTGAGCAAAATACTTATAATGACGGTACTATCACAAAAGCTATGGACTATCGAAAATTTGAGCAGATCTGGAAAGAACTAGAACGGAAGCCTAAGCAAAAAAATGCTGCGCTACAGATGTTGAAAGGGTTGCCTGATGCAGAGATTGCTAACAATCTAGATATGAAAGAGGCAACTGTACGCAAGCACATTGAGAAAACCTACAAAGCCTTTGGTCTCAATAACCGTCGTGAACTAGTTTCTTTATGTGCCCAGTACAAGCGAGAGCTAGTGATAGGTAATAATACAATCAACCAAACCAAGCACATGATGCAGCCGCTAACGGGTCGTGTGCCGCTAGATTCGCCACTATACCTAGAACGGTCGGCAGATGAAAAGTGTAGGCAATATCTGCAAGCAGCCCAGAACAGGGAAGAGTCTTTACCCTTTATTCGGATCAGAGCATCCAAAGGTATGGGCAAGTCTTCACTGTTGGTGCGGCTTTGTCAATTTTTAGAGAGACAGCAAAAGCAGGCGGTTGGCTTTATCGATCTAGGTAGTATTGATTTATCTGAGTTTGCGGATTTAAACCAGCTTTTATATCAGTTCACCTTCGTGATAGCTCAGAAATTTAGTAATAAACTCAACAACCATACTCCGCCTGATCTCAAAGATTACTGGCGGAAGGATATTGCATCAGGATTGAACTGCACTAATTATCTCAAAGAACACATCTTCTCTAAGATAGAACAACCAAAAACTCTATTCATTGATGGAATTGACGCTGTTTTAGGTCAAGAAAAAACTCAAAACCCTTTTTTGAATCTGCTGAGAACTTGGAATGAAAGCGAAATGAAACTTGTCAGTGAAGTTCCGATTGTATGGCCAAGTATCGTGATTGCTTACTCAACAGAGCCATACCCAGAGTACGGCATTAAAGGTTCAATCATGCAAAATGTAGGCATAGAGATAGATTTGAAAGAATTTAGTCCAGACGAAACCCTAGAGCTAGCTAAGAGATACGGCTTGAATTGGAGCTTAAACGAAGTGAATTTACTCAGGCAATTGATTGGCGGTCATCCAGCTTTAATCAATCGGGCATTTTTTGAAATTAGTCAGGGGCATATAACTTTGGCAGAACTAGAGATGAAAGCTACTTCGCCAACTAGTCCTTTTAGGGATGATTTACTTAAAAAACTAGACCTACTTGAAGCAAATGAGAATTTAAAACAATGCTTTAATAAAATTTTGAGTGGAGAGAGGTGTACTGATGAATTCGCAAATTTTCAGCTAGAAAAAGCAGGATTAATTAAGGTAGGACAAGACGAAGTAAAAGTAGCATGTGAGCTATATAGGAAATATTTTGATTTGCACCTGTAAAATTTTATAGCAGTTCTGTATTGTCTAAGGCTAGCAATTAGGGCAATACTAGTGTAAACTGCAACCTAGTGCTATATAATTTTCAAAGCGCTTGTTAGGCAAACGTTTCATCAAAAAGTGGCTGATGGACAGAGCTAATCAGGGAAGCTTTTACCAAATAGAGGCTGGTACATTACCTCTGAATGCACCAAGCTATGTTGTGCGAAAAGCAGATGAACAACTGCGTCAATTTGCTCGTTCCATGCAGGCGACTAATCGGGTTTGTTATATACTGGCTGCCCGACAAATGGGAAAATCTAGCTTAATGGTGCGGGCGACCAAGTGTTTAGCTAAGGATGGGGCAGTTGGCGTTAAGATTTATTTGCAGCAACTAGGTAATGTTGAGTCAGAGAAAGCACTCTGGTTTAACCTTCTGCGCTTGATTTGCCAACAAGTTGTACTTCAAGAAGGAAGCTTGGTTAGCAAACTGGATGCATTTTGGGATAAAACTCCAGGGGTACAGCCAACGGTACAATTTGAAGAATTCTTAATTCAAGAAGTTCTGAGCAAAATAGATGAAAAAAAGCTAATTATTTTTATAGATGAGATTCAAACATTAACTGACTGGAATTTACAAAATAGTTTTATAGGATTTCTTAAAAACCTTTCAGAAAACCGCGACCAAGCACTCCTTCAGAGACTCAATTTTGTTTTAATTGGAGTTGCCAAGCCTTCGGATTTGATTACCAGTAATAGTTACTCCTTTAATTTGGGCGATTATATTGAATTAGGTGGGTTGCTGAAAAAAGACTGTCAACCATTGCTAGAAGGATTAAAAACAGTCACAAGCAAACCAGAAGCAGTTCTAGACTTTATTTTAGATTGGACAGGCGGGCAACCATTCCTCACTCAGGTGCTTTGCCACTTAATAGCCAGTGAATCTCAAATTCCTAATAATTGTAATTTGAAGGATTACATTGATTGGGTAGTAACCGATAAAATTACCAACAATTGGAAACTCCAAGATAGACAATCACATCTCCAGGAAATTGAAAACTGGTTCATTAGGGTAAAGGACAGCTACAAACCTGATAAATTAAAAGCGCTAAGACTTTATAGAAGAATTATCAATCAAGATATAGTTAATTTTCATGAGCGAGATCCAGTGCAATGGGACTTGCTAATTTCAGGTTTAGTTACTAAAAATAATGGTCATTTAAAAGTTACTAACCGAATCTATGAGAAAGTTTTTACTTTAGATTGGATTGATAATCAAGAAAAAAAGCTACAGGAGCATAATATGGTAGACCCCTTAAGCACTATTTATAACAGAGATGTATTCATACTGATTGACCAAAGTGGTTCAATGACTAAACAAGATGCAGCAGACAGCACTTTAAAACGCTGGGATAGCCTCAAGGAAATAGTCATGTCTCACGTAGATATGATACTTGATAAAAAGGATAGTCAACAGGGAAAAATTTGTGACTCTATATATTTAGACTTATTTAGTAGAAGCAAGTTAAGAAGAGAACCCCATCAAATTAAAAAAACTGCTCAAGTGGAGAACATTTTTCTAGAAAATCGACCTGATACATTAACTTTTGTTGTCCCCGCACTAAATAGAGCTATTAATTTCTGGTTCGATAACCGCGCTCAATCAAAAACTAAAGGTGCTTTTTTTATCATATATACTGATGGTCAATTTGATGATACAAAAGCTTTTGAGACTTTAATACAAGAAACTTGTAAACAAATAGATGATGAGCGAATTATCAAGATTATTGTGGTTGGTATTGGTAAAGATATTGATGTTGAATATTTTCAAAATTTAAATAATAATCTACAAGGTAATGTAGACAAAAATGGCAACGACTGCGATATTTTTGTTTTTGAGTTAGAAACTGAAATGGAAGATATCATTGAACTTATGGAACGTGAGATTAAACCTGCTTAACATACCTGAAAATTATATTTTTAAACTTTTACTATACTACTCAAGAAAAAGACTTGCTTTACAATTCAGAGGAAAAGTACTGTATCACTTTACCTCTATTAACTCAATGGATTAAAAAGCGATTGAAACAAGATAATTATTAATTATCTTTTCTAAAAAGCTTTCAGCCCAAATCCTTAACACTAAAACCCAATCACAGAAACAGCCTTGCGCTTCTGCTCTGGCGTAACCTCCAGATAACGCTGCAACGTCCCCAGGTCGCCGTGGCCTGAGATTTCTTGAATAGTTCTCAAAGGTATCCCAGCGCTGGACATCTGCGTGAGGGCAGTTCGCCTAAACGAGTGGGTGCTGACTCCCTCTACCCCAATCCGCTTGCAGGCATCGCGGAGAATTTTGTCGGACATGAATCGAGTCAGACGCTCAGTCTATCTCTTTAGTTAGCTGCTTCTTTTTTGTACAAGAAAATTTTCATAGCTTACTCGAACAGCATCAGGTACGCTAGAAGCATCAATGAGTTTGAGAGCTTGTTGAAATCTTTTACGGCATATAGAGTTACTTACAATTCGATGTGCAACAAGAGAAGACTTCTTTTGTTGAATCTCAACCATGTGCTGTATTTCTTTTGGTGAAAATTCACGTATCATTTCTTCGTAGAAAGGTTCTGCCTTCCGAGAACTTCCACTTTCATTTCCAATGTAACAACCAACTACTTTTTCAACAAATTCTTCCTGTATAGAAACTGGTAGTGAACCCTGTCTAGACAGTTCTGCTAGTCGTTCTGCAAATGGAGGCTCATTATGAAAGTTATTCCATCCTTGATGAACGTTCCATAGTTGAGTAATTGCTTTTGATATTAGAGTATGCTTCTCAGATTCATTGAGAAGATTAAGCAAACCTATTTTCTCAAAGAATTGTTGAGATATTGCATGGCGCTGTATATCACCTTTTGCTAAATATTCTGAATGTCGATTAATCAGATTAGACCGAATCGCTGAAGTTAGCTTTTCCTTATAATAGGTATATAAATCTATTATATTTAGACGTGCTGGCTCTAGTGTACTTGGGTCGCAATAGATGCCATGAATTGTTCCAAATAATAAACCTCTTTGAGCGTCATGTGTTGCATTCAAGCGTTCTTGCCACAATAAACATTGCCCTTCTGCGAATCGAGAACTTTTGACTGCGGAAATAAAAGCTGCAATATCAACACCACGGGGTGAAGAAGATTCAGCAAGAGCATAATTTACGCAAGTGTTAAGAAAAGCAGTAAACTGGCGGTCGTTTAATTGACCAATTGTTGGGTGAGCTGCGGAGAAGTTGTTACGAGTATCCCTGCATTGATCTAAGAAGAAATAACCATCTTCTGTTGCAAGATTGAGCTTCAAACAAAGCTCCAACAGGTGACTATCTTGAAGATCCAAAAGGTGTTTTTCTTCAAAGTCTTTTTGAAGAATTTGAGCAACTATTGGTAAACCAAAATTTTTAACTTTTTCTCGTAGTTGTAATATAGAAGCATTCCAAGCATAGTTAATTGCACTATCAAAAAGTCCTACACTTACTGCAATGCACATTCTAGCAATTAACTCGCCACGTAAATTTATAGTAGAAATACTACGCAATTCCCTTGGTAAACCTATCCAAGCGTATTCAATATCTTCATCGCTGGCTAACACCTCTCTGGGAATACCCAATGCAGCTATAAATTGATTTACAGCTGGTAGCATAATTTCTGGTAATGGTGGCAATGATGACAATTGGATAGCTGTAGACTGTACCGGGATAATTTCTGACATAAGTATTTTATATAATTACTAACTTATATTTAAAACGAATAAATTAAAATATGTCTTGGGTAAAACCACTAATAATTAAAAATCAAAAGATTTGGTAGACTCAAAACTGACGAGATTATTATTAGACGTATTCATCTAATTTCGCTACATTATTCAAAAATCCAAAGCAGAGATCGCGTTTTGCTTCTGCTTCTCAGTTACACCCAAATATCGCTCCAAAGCTGCCAAAGTCCGATGCCCCGATATCTCCTGTATGTGGCGCAACGGTATCCCCGCATCGCTCATCCGGGTTAACGCAGTCCTCCTGAAACTGTGGGTACTAACGCCCTCAATGCCCAGCCGCACACAGGTATCTCTGAGGATTTTGTCAGCACTGACCTTGTGAATATGTAACAACCCATGCCGACCGGGAAACAAGAACTCTTTGCGGCGATTGGGGTTGTACTCTTCTAAATACTGCTTAAGCTTCGGATGCACTTGGATTTCCCTTGTGTCTCGCTTGCCTTTGGTGTTGACGCTGCGTAGCACTAACACCCCTCTGACACCGTTGCTGCCAAACACATCTTTCACTGCCAACGTGCAAGCTTCGTTGATCCGGCAGGCTGCGTAAAGGCACACGCCGAATAAAGCGCGATCGCGTGGGTTGACAAAGCCCTCGCTAAATAGGACATTAATTTGGTCGGGGGTGAGGATTTCTGCCCTGCCGAAGCGGTTTATTTTCATAGGGTCTAGCTTACATGGTCTTTTCGCAATAACACAATGTAAGTCCCCAAAAAGCTGATTATTTCGTTCACCAATTTAGGCGATTAACCCAGACTTATCAATCAGCACGAAACCACTCACGCTACAACCCGCATTTTTTCGTTGGCTGATAAAACCTGCTTATGCTTGCAGCATGATGACCACTTACAGGTATAATCCACGCAAATAGGATCTGCTCATATTGCGGCTTGCCTAAGAAGTCTATACTCGCTTCTATACCCCTGGTTGATAAATCGTTGCTATCAAAACCGATATCAATTTTCTCTGCGCCAGCGTCTGGATGTCTTTTATAACTATGCTCGAATACGCTTCTCCTCCCATTTGGCTAAATGCTCATATTCAAGACCCTCGGATCAAAGTTGGAGATTACACCTACTTTGATCGGCATATCAGTTTGGCAATATTTACCCCCTCTGATCGGATTGAGATCGGAAAGTTTTGTTCTCTGGCTAGGGATATCGTTATCTTTGGTGGAGGAAACCACATTATGACAAGAGTAACGACATTTCCTTTCAAGTGGTTATCTGCGGAAGCTTCTCCAGAAGAACGTTACACCGATGCTTCTGCTAAGGGGGCAACGATTATTGGTCATGATGTTTGGGTTGGGCATGGAGCAACGATTTTGTCAGGGGTGAAAATTGGTAATGGTGCAGTTGTGGGCGCACAGGCTGTTGTTGCTTCTGATGTTCCTGCGTATGCAATTGTGGTCGGTAATCCAGCTAAGATAATTCGGTATCGGTTTGAGCCTAAAACAGTAGAACGGTTGCTAGAACTATCTTGGTGGGATTGGGAGTCACAGAAGATTGCGGCTAATCTAGATTTGCTATATACCAACCCGGATGAATGGCTACCAGAGATCCAGTTGAAACAGCCACAAGCAGATGTATTGAAATTGATCGGGATGCCATCGGCAGAACACCGAACAGATAGGTATTGAGCCGAGGTGCCACTTCCACATCCTAGATATCTAGATGTTTGAACATTTAAACATCTAGATATCTAATGATTTTCTCTTGGCCAGACTGTTTTCAACTAACTCGTTAAACAATCGCTTCAATTCCTCCAAGCTGAACCTTGACCCTTTACCTTAAAGTTAGGCTGTATCTCAATAATGACTGCCGATTAAAAGCGATCGCTTTTAATCGGCAGTGCGCCAGCAATTGCTACCACCAACCACGATTGAGATAACACCCGCTAGTTGTCTGGGTTTAGACGAGAGTAACTTACGGGCTAACCAAGACTGACCTGTGTGAGCGGATAAATATCAACGGCAGTCAAATCAATCAATGGGCTACGATGCTTAACCTAGAAGAAAGATGACTACCTGTATGAGTTGACTGGGTGGAAGAAACCCCTTAACGCTCGGCGGTACTTCCCGGTGTTGGAGAACGAGCAGAAACAAGCTGCAAAAACTAGTCAGTAGTCCCACCTTGCGGTACTAGCTACAAGCTATGCCCTAAGCTAACTATCTGGTAGCAGAGGGAAGGTGAAGTTCAATGCCTAATTTGTTCCCTAAATCTATGGCGTTATTAGCAAAATCGGTAATCCCTGCAATTGGAGTCGCAATCATTGCACCAATCATTGCTAAGGCGATTAGGCGCTTTTTCAAACGGGTTAAGTTGCGCTGATTTTCCGGCTTTTTAATTTCTTCTTCTACATCATCAATATCAACAATAATATCGTCTTGGATTTCTTTAGGAAATTGAGCGGCTGTTTGGCGCATAGTCGTGATGATTTGTAAGAGTTCGGCAGTGCTGGCACCACTTGTTTGGCTAAAGTTAGATGCTGTGAACAGCACTAGCGCTGGCATCAGTTGGCGCTACGGTAGTGATTGCTGCCCGTCGGAGCGATCGCCTGCAAGGCCTAGAAGGTATTGAGCCGAGATGCGCGACGTGAAAGTTGTGCATCTCGGCTCAATACCCCCCAGCTTTAACAGTGATCGAATAATTATTTACTTGGAAGTCCCTAATAACTGCCCTGACTCTTGTGGTAATGACAGTTCACACCTGCCTTTAATGTGTTGTGTGGGATTGAGACACCATCAACAAATTAAAAGTAGGTAGGCAGACACTATGCCCACCTATTCTCAGGTTTTATAACTACTTACTTATCTCGATTGCCTGACATTTTA
Organism: Nostoc sp. DedSLP04; assembly: GCF_034530775.1. Classification (NCBI taxonomy): domain Bacteria; kingdom Bacillati; phylum Cyanobacteriota; class Cyanophyceae; order Nostocales; family Nostocaceae; genus Nostoc; species Nostoc sp. DedSLP04. The sequence goes on from NZ_JAVRCL010000066.1 coordinate 31,734, forward strand.
AAACAGTAGATAATCACAGTTTGAACAAAGACAGGACGAATATTTTTGTCAATAATCGCCAAACCTATCGCACTACATACTAAAGTAGTAATAAGTGCAGGCAAAATAACGCCTTCGATAAAGGCATTTTTAGGAACTATTTTCATTTTCTACCCCTTAAGTAATCACTTTTTGCCTGTCAATCCAAAAATTAATTAACTAACTCTAGTATTTTTAGCTGCTGGGAACAGCTTAAAACACTAGAGTTGTGTAACTAATCTTATGAGGTTAAATCCTATAAATCTAGGGATAGTACTATATCAAAATGAGTTAGTAAAGAGACGCAATGCCTGTACGTTAACATCTGACCCTAGTAAGGATGCTAAAGACACCAAGCTGACACATAAGTATTGATATTTATCCAGATTTTACACCTGCTTAATTTGTAATAAATAAATGTTGTGTCCAAGGTATAAATATACTAAGTCAATGCTAGTTGACTTAATAACTTTGGTTGATTAACGATAAAAAAGAAGGGCTTTGCTAAAAGTAAATATGAATTAGTTTCATACAGAGGCACAGAGAGAAAGAGTTGGAGAATAATTAGGAATTGACAGCTTTTTGGTTAAACACATAGCAATACCTTTTTCGTAATAAGCTGCTTCATTAATAAAAACTGGGTACACAGTTGATTCACCTTCGTAAGTAATAGTCTGTCCGTCAAAAGTCATAAACATCGGTTGACCTGGCTCAAGTGCCTCATAATCTTTAGACTGAAGTTGCGGATGAATCATCGCTTGCAGTTCACCAGATTCATTTCTGGGGTAATCAATCGTTCCAATATGGTGATAAATTGTGAGGCCGTTGTCAAAAGATAGAATTTCTCCGCGATTATATTGCTCCAAGTAATTTAAAGCATTGATAATCAAGGCTTCAGTTTGCTGAAAAATATCAGCTTTTAAAACTCCTTGAGATACTGCTCCAACTTCAATCGTGCAGCCCAACTCACAAATAGATGGCAAGCTAGAAGATTCTTCTGATTTAGGTAAAATGTAAATCTTTACAGAAGGGTTAACGCTCTGAAGATAGGCAACTAATTGCAGGTTAAAAGGGTGAGCATTGGTGATTACAGTTAAGCCCATATTTGCAGTTGTGCTATGAATATCTAAAATGACATCAACTGGAGTTTTGCCATTTACACCAAATAAATTATTTATTTCTCTGGCTCGGATATATTCATAACTAGAACGCGTCAAATCTTGTAAATCAGACTTTTTAAAACTACGGTTGAGGTCTAGATCTATATATCGACGCACTGCTGCAAATGCTTTGGGATTTGCCAACAAAGTTAAAGTTTCAAAGTTGTCTCGACGCATCAGATAAGGATGCTGTTCGAGTTTTTTGAGGAGATAGATACCAGTGAACTCGTTTCCGTGGACTCCCGCAGCTATCAATGCTCGTTGAATTGAATTTATTCTGTTTGTCATCAAATTCTTCTGCTCCAGTGGTTGTTGCAATCAATCTTAAGTAGTTACAGTCTGTAAATCTAGTTATGGGACTATACCTAAATTGGTATGTATACATAATGAAAATTCGTAGTAATTTTGATTATGCTTACTTCTTAATCATAAATTTGGCTGAATATGAACCAAGAATATCCAAAACCAATAAATATAGAACGTCTAAAACGTTTTGTTTTTCTAGCAGAACAAGAAGATATCAATCTCAGCCATGCAGCAAAAAAACTGCATATTCCTCAGCCCCATCTCAGCAGACAAATTCAACAACTAGAAGAAGAATTAGGAGTAGAACTGTTTGTCCGTAACCCTCGCTTAGAACTAACACCATCTGGCAAGGTCTTTCTGAAAAAAGCACAACACCTTCTTGGACAAGTAGAGCAATTTCAAAAATTATCTCAACAAGCAGACAAAGGTGAAATTGGACGTTTAAGTGTTGGTGTTAATACTTCGATTTCTAATAGTTTGTTACCAGATATTCTTTGTGTTTTTCGTCAGAAATTCCCGCAAGTAGACTTAGTATTGCAAGAGCTTTTGTATAAAGACAGTCGCCAGAGACTGCAAAATCGTACTCTAGATATAGATTTTGAGAATTTATACAATCTACAAGATGTGGATAAGCATCATGTTCTTCGCTACGAAGTTGTAAACAAAGAACCACTGGTGATGGTACTACCTCAGCAACATCCCTTAGCCAATAACTCACAAGTTCAACTCGCAGATTTTGCCAATGAACCTTTTATACTTCCCTGTCGTGAAACAGTACCAGGACTACATAAAATGACTCTAATAGCTTGTATGGAAGCGGGATTTCACCCGAATATAGTGCAAGAAGCCGCATGGATGCCCACAGTCCTCAGTTTGGTTGCAAGTGAAATGGGGGTTGCATTGCTACCAGCCAATGCCATGAATCTTCAGCGAACTGGTGTTGTGTATCGAGAAATTACCGAAAAAGTGCCTATATTTCAAATGGCGATGGTTTGGCGAAAAGATAATTACTCACCAATCTTATTAAATTTCCTTAATGTAGTAAGATATGTTTCCGTTAACTATATACATAAGATAAATAAGGCTTAGATACCAGCAATACTCAACTTAATCTTTTCGCTCTCCTTACACTGAAATGCTTTATTAATAACTAATTTTATTTTTGAGAGAGCGAGTAAATTTTCAACCACTCATATCCGGCAATAGTAAATCAATTAGCAAAATATCAGGCTTCATCTGTTCAATTAAGAGAAAACCTATCTCTCCACAAGTGGCTTCACTCCTTACTTCTATTTTGGGAGATTTGGAAATAGCAGTCTTGATGTCTAAAAGGGTAAATGCTTCTTGTTCAACAATGAAAAAATTTAGATGATACGGGTTAATTCTCTAATAATAAATGGCTGTTTATTGACTAATTTATTATTGATGCTTCTGCCGTGGGTATCTGCGCTGCCGTAGCCATGCCGTAGGCTACGACCTATACAGTGTATGGATTGCCGTGATTGTGCATCCTGACGTGTCCACCCATAAAAGCTAGTTTTACGTTCCGTTTTATCACTACGGCATCACGGCAACACGTTCACCAATCAGGGAGCGAGTAGCTATCAGGGGCGTCAGAAAAAATCTGATCCCTCTCAACTAATTCAGATAATCCCTCAAGTAAATCTTGGTCTGAATAGCTAGATAACCTGTCAGCCTTCTTCAAATCGCGTAATGTTTTTGGCGTTTTATTCTTCACGTTATGGAAGTATTCATAAATCTTTTTCGCTACATCAGATAATGGTTTCGGGTGGTGATGGGGAGTCCGGCTTACATTAAATTCAAGCTCATATACTCTAGATAGATATTCCTGGTCATCTGTAATTGACTTGGCTTGATTAGATAGATTCGGCATTAATGCAACTACAAAACCCCCAACGGAAGCAATCATTACTGGACGTAAGTTTTGATAGGAGACTGTTTTCACTGACAGATATTTAGATTTAATTTGCTCCCGCTCAAGCTTACCTGGAATAATGTCACCTCTATTTAAAATTAGTTCCAATACCCCATAAGATTCTTGTTCCCTTCCGTTTTTGATATACCTGTTACCTAACAGCAGTAAATTGAGACAGAGACGTGTTTGAGCATCCATCTTTTCAATGCCCAAAGCCGCCAAATTAAAAGACTGTAGGGAAGCAATAAACTTAGTATTAAACTCTCGACCAATCAGTAAAACATCAAGTAATTTACCCCCATAATTCCAGTCGGAGTAATGCTTGCTTAATTGGTCAGCAATCACTAACCAATCATCCAGAATTAGAATCAATGGCGGTAGGGAATCGCGCTTTGATTCTGGTAGTTGCTTACGCTTTTTGTAGTCCGTGTAAAAGCGATCAATTACCTCTTTGGCTAGGTCTGGGTTTTCCCCGTCAAAGACAATTACCCGCCCCTTCTCTCGTAAACCACAGAAACTATCATTCTTAGCACTAATTACCCAGATATCTGCTCTTGGTGAATCCGCCAAGATTTTCTGAATTAAGTAATTGAGCGTTACCGATTTACCGCTTCCCGGTGCGGCGACTAAAGCAGTAGAACTATCGGCTCTGGCTAGGGCTTGCAAAGTATTCAGGGCAAGAGATTCTGATGGGTCAAGGCAAAAGGTAGTATTTTGTTGTAATGTCTGCTGTTCTTCCCCGGTTACTTTATTGTCACCCCTGGCGATATCCTGCATTGATTGCCCTGGCAATGCCCCGGCTGGTTGACCCGTTGCCTGTTGCAGTTGCACCCGTGCTTCGGCTTCTGCCCTTAATCTCACTTGTTCCTGAAAGATGGCTAACTCTTGCGGTGTCATTTGAGACAACTGCGCGGTTCTTACCCGTCTATTCTCTGTCCATTGGTGAAATTCGTAATCTAACTGCGCGGTGTAGCTTTCTTTGTGGAGCCTCAAGCCGGATCTTAGTTTGGCGATTAACCAGTTGCTACGAATTTCTTCCCTAACAGAGGGCATTAGTTGTAGCAATCGCCATTCCCTAGCTTTGGATAAAGCGAAAGCGCTACCAGTTGCCACAACAGAGGCTAGGCCCCAAAGCGATTTATCAGGGTTGCTTGGTGGAATAATTCTTAAACGGGTAGCTTTGGTTGGCAGGAAGTTATCACGCTGAAACTCTGGATTAGCTGGTGCATAAGCTTCAGCATAAAATTCCGACTCTGGCATTATGTAACGCTTGTTGGGAGTGCAGTACCTTTGACGGTTAACCGGCTTGGTGAGCGTTGAGGGGATGAAGCAATATTCAACCAAACTAATTTGAGTTCCTGTGAATGACTTTGCCCCACAAATTAAGCCGATGGTTGCCAGCAGCCCTACAGTAATATTGTTGGCTGTTCCTGATCGTAAATAATCCTCAAACTGCTTACGTTTCATTAATTTCTCCCCCTCGTCATAGCTGCAAGCAACAACACTCCCAATGCTGCCAACCCGATCATTAGCCAAGGGGTGTCAGTCTGGGGACTGGGCTTAACTTCGTACTGTCTTACTTCTGAATAAAACCTTGTCTTACCTGTATTAGTTGCATTAGACACCATTCGATACTCGTCAAAAGCCACCCATAGAGAAACCCCTACACTTGCAGTTTGGGCAGTCGCCACCATGAAGTCTTTACCAATATGGATTTGTCCGTCGTACTGAATTTTAGTAAGGGTGTTGGCGAAAAATAGCCCCAGTACAATGCTGCTTAAAGTGCCAGAAGCGATCGCCCCAATTCCCAAACTCGTTAGTAGGCTGACTCCAGCATTAGCAGTAAACACACCCAGAAATGTGGCTAGGGCTTTGTTTAGCAGTTGTTTGTTACTGAAGACATCTCTAATAGATTGCTCTAGGCGTTCGCCGTCTTCGCTCTCCGGGGTCGGTTTTTCTGAAGTAGTTTCACCCCACATTAACGGTGTGAACTGTTCACTGGTATTTTGGAACTGTGATAAGAGGGAATCAATTTCATTCATGTTTACCTCGCAAGAGGGGTGAAACAGAAAAAGCCAGAGTTTTCTGTCACTACTGGCTTTCGACTAATTACGGTTAGATGCCCATGAAGTTGCGGAACCACTGCCCTACTCTACTAATCCCAGCAGTGCGCGAGTAATTGGGCTTGGGTATGCGGTCGGTTTTCGCTTCACTACCGTTTGTCCAAAGTGCGCTAGTTACCGCAGTTTCATAAGCGCGATCTGCTGCATCTTGGGCTTCTGGAACTTTGTTAGAAGCTTTGATTAAATCAGCCTCATATTTTGCGATCGCCATTAAATCCGCAGTGGCCCCAGATATCTGAATCAAGGATGAACGTTGAGCGTGACGGGTGGCCTCGGCAGTGGTAGCATTGACGTGTTCTGCCTGCATCTCGGACATCTCGTTCTTAAAACGCTGCTCTCCTGTCTTACTAGTGTTGATAGCTTTCAGGGTTTGCGTACCGTGTTTTTGGGTCATCTGCACCAGTTCGGCATAGGCTTGGTTTATATCGCCTGTGGTTTCGATAATCTTTCGGTATGCCTCCAAAGCCTTGGGTAAATTGGCTTTGGCAGTATCCGACAATCTCGCCATGTCTGCAATTCTGGTGATTACCGTTTGATCTCCTTGTAAGGCTTTGTTGAAGTCCGATTCTGAGACATCAAACAGTTTCCCCATTGCTCCTAACGTACCGGGGGCATTGTTGGAAATATGGTTTTTGAGTTTTGCTGCTCCAAAATTACGTGCCATTTAATCTCCTAATAAGGTATGTTGTCGTAGTCGATATTTATCGGCTCTTGGGGCACTTCATCCCAGTAACCCATATCTTCAAATCGGCTATAAATTCTCGTTGCTAATTGCCTTACGGGGTCGTCCAAATCTTCAGAGATTAAATCAAATCGGTTAGAGCCAAACGCCAAGATATTTGCAATGTCCGCGTCAATCCCATTGCCCAAGAATTGACCAAATGCAGCAGAGTATGGATGGTCATCAATGGTTTCATGAGTTGCTAGAAATTCGGTTCCTGTGAAGGGTGGGTAATCTTCACTCTCGAAGATTGGTGTGGAGAGTGCCTGAATATCTGCCTCAATCATTGCTGCCCATTGTTCAGGATTTTCTGCTTTGAATTGCTCTAATCTCAAAGCGCGGTCAGTTAGCGGTGAACGTCCCCAATCGTTGGGATTTTTGTAGTCAAGTGTCATTTGTTAGAATCCTTGTGTACTTTCGTTTTTGCGGCGAGAGATACGTCCCGGAGTGGGGCGATTGCAATGATTGGTCGTCGGTGCAATCGCTTCATCATCAGTTCTCACAAAACTCAACAAGTTCAAAAACCTCACGTTGTACTTGGGTTTGGCTTAATTCTTTGCGCCTGCCCTTTGAGTCATTGAATATGAAAGGTGCATTGACTCTAGAGTTAGAAAGGTGGCTGTAGCGCAGTTGTTGACCACGGAATTGGTACAAATGATTACGCTGTAAGGCTGTCGTTGAAAGCATTTGTTTGTCCCTCAACTTGAGAGTAAAACTCGATATTTAGGATGGCTTCATGAATCTCCATCAAGGCTTGCACTGCATCACCTATTTTTAGGTCATTCGATGTACTGAACCGTTCGGACGCTTCAATTTGCTTGTAATTGGGAGATGCTTGCACAAATCTAAGAGTCTGTTCGCAACCGAGGATGATGGTCATAATTTCGGTTGTTGTTAGGCTTGGCTGTGTCTGCATGGTTTCTTGGTCGCTCATGACTTGTTTCTTCTCCTTTGGGTTTTAACTGGTGTGGCTGGGGCTTCTGGCTGACTCGGTTTCTGAAGTACATAGCTGATAGCCCCTGCACCCCCCACGGCTGCGGCGATGGTGAACATATTGTTTCTGCCGAAGTATTGGACTCCGAAGTAGCCAAGGGCTAACGCTGCTGCTGTTGCACCAATGCCTAAAACCGTGTTTCTAAATGTGGTTCTGTTCATGCTGCCCCTTTGAAATTAGTGACCATTGCGCTAAGTGCCGATTTATTGGGCTGTGTAGATTGCGGTGTTTCAACTTTGGGTGATGATTGGACATTACCGTGTTGAAAAATCAGCTTCTCTACACCTGCTGATAATGCTTGTGTTGGCGCATCTTGGGGTAAATCAAAAATCTTGCACAATTCAATTACTGCTAGGTAGGAGATGGTTATACGCCGAGATTCGTAATTCATTAATTAAGCTCCTCTTGCAATTTGAGTTAATAGTTTCAACCCCAAGGCATTGATGAACTGGGGATTGTTCAAAATCACAAAGCCTAAATCGGCTAGGTTTTGATCCACCACGGGCAAGGAAACACCTCCACCCCAGGCGACAAGGTATTTCGCTCTATCAAGGTAATTACCAGCAGTCACAAAGTTGGCGAATTTCTCAATCCTGGTACTCCACCATTCATCTAGGCACTGGCTGTACTCGGTTTCAAACTTCTTACCCGTGAGGTGGTTGCCGCCATAAGTGAAAGTCCCTTCTAGAATGCCCTGGTTCACCAAGCTGGGCGAGTGCTTCACATCTTTGGACAGCAGGCTCACTCGGTCGTTTCGCTTGTCGAGAGATCGGGCAATCATGCTGTGCAGTTCACCCGCTCCACCTTCAATCAAGTGACGGTCAATCACTGCACCACTGCCGTTAAACACGGTAATTAACCAAGTGGATGAACCGATATCGAGTGCGATCGCTAATTCTGAGGGGTCAAGTACCAGGGATGCTTCACCAAATAAGCAGTGGGCAATGCTGCCGAATCCTTCGGGATAAATGCCAGTAACAACAATCTCAACTGTCTTGGTGACAATGGAACGGGTTACAGGGTGCAGATGTTCAAAGCTGTGAGTCCCTTCAACTCTGCGCTTAATCTCACTTGCCCAGCGTTCTGGGTTGTGATTGCTCAAACTAATTTCTAGCTTTACCCCATCGGGAATATTCAGAACTGATAAGTCTGCAAGGATGCTTTCTAATGCCAGTTCTGCTTTTTTCGCCTTATCTTCGTGTAACAGGGTGTGGTCACTTTGGGCTAGAGCCGCACTGCCCCAGAAGAATTGAACATCTTTTAAGTCAACCCGCGTTCCTTCTACATACCGCACCCAGCAGCCATCTTTTGAGATGGTTTCGTGGTGCATGATGTTGCGGTTGCGAACAAGTGAGTATACGGCAGGCATCATGATAGAAAAATCACCGATGATTGCTTTGCCATACCCTGCACCTGAGTCTTTTCCGGCGATGAGGTCAGTTAGCCCGGAATTGGCTAACAAGTCTGCCTGAACTAGCCAATTTTTGGCATTGGTGTATGTCGTTGTCATGGTTCTGTTGTTTGTTAAAGTCTTGATTTTCCTGGCTTTGCAGAATTTAGAGGCGCTTATCGCTTTAAATCCACATATCCAGTTGGGGGCTTGCCATCACTTCGCTTTCCGGCTTCTATCGCCTATGTTATGCGTCGTTTTTTGGCTTGCTAGTGTTATGATAGCATTACTTCATGAAGTAATGAAGTAATGTTTTACTAATTTTCTTGAGGTAATGTCAAAATGTTTTCAGAACAAATAGAAAACAGTGATGTGGTAACAAGACGAGACGATCCAGATTTCACTCAAGTTAGCGGGTACATACCAAAGGAGAAAGCTTTAAACTTTAAAATTGCTTGCACTGCTTTGCAAATAACCCAAAGCGATGCACTAGATGAAGCAATTAGCCTTTGGCTAGCAAATCATGAGCAACCTTCCTCCACACCCAAGGGCAAAAAAGGTAAGGGTACAGCATGATCAAAGAAAGCCAATCAGAAAAAAACGCTCTAAGGGAAATTCTGGCCTAGTTACAGAAAGTAGGGCTATTTGCTCAAAATCCAGTGTCAAACATTACTATCGGTACAGTTCGTATAATTTCACATCATTAATTTTGTTGTCTCCAATGACTACAGTGAAAGACTCACCAACCGATTTTCAACTCCCGCCGCACAACGAACCGGCATTAGAGATGCTTAGGGAGGCGAAAGACTATGCGTCCACTCAAGCTCTAGCGGCTGGTGGTGCTGCGCTGGCTACAGGAGGCATAGTTCATCCTTTTGGCTGGGTTCTTTTTGGATTGGCTTACAAGCCATTGGTAGCAATTCAAAAACTGGCGCGGTTGGAAAAATTAACAGCTGTACTTTTGAATGAGTTTAAAAGCAAGGGGATACAAATCTTTCCAGTGCTTAAGCCAGAGGATAAGAACCCGATTGACTTGTTTATCAGGTTTCCACAAAGGGCGCACCTGTTTATCTCCATTCGTTCGCGGGGAGATAGTGAGGTTGTCTACAACGAAACCAAAGAAATTCTCCAGGTCAAAAAGAAGAATAAAAGTGGTTTAACCACCTGGAAACCCTGTCCACTAGTTGAGCTATCGGATTATGAGAGATGGCTAACTAAAAATAGAGCCTTGTTCGGAATGTCCTCGAAAGAGGTGACAAAAACGCCGACAGTAAAAGTTTTGGTCTTATGGCCTCCTACCAAGGCGGCTAGTGATCACAATCCACATCTTTATTCTGAAGTTGGAAGTATGAGACTTCTAGCTCTCAGGAGAAAAGGTACTGCATTTGTTATTCAACAGGAGGAAGTCACCGAGTTTGTCAAGGCTTGGTTAGCCAAGTACGAATAAGCTAAACAATGAAAACCCCACGTCTCGACGAGACAGCAGGGTTTTCAAACGGAATTGGGGTTATCGGGTGTCGAAGCCTAATTAATATCCCTAACAGTAATTTTATCGTACATGATTGGGTGTAAAGCCAATGTACACACTGGTTCACCAGATGTAAACAGCGTTTCAGGAATTTTATGTAATTTTGTTCTTATATTTCTGAACGTTTGTATATAAGATTGCTTTCGGGATAGCTCCAATTCCTCCAACACACTTCAGGAGGAATAGCTCTCATGTCACCATTACAACAATTTAATCACTCAGTATCAACGCAATCAGCAGATGCTCAAGGGGCAAATTCTGCTGCTTTGACAAAACTTGAGTTGATTGAGAGTCGCATAATCAAGTTTGCGTTTAACGCCACTGGCAGAAACAAAGACTGGGATTTTAAGAAGCTGGCCGGTAACTTCATTGATGTAGAAGGCACTCTAGAAGATGTGCAGCAACACATTAAAGCAGGTCACGCTATCTGTGCTGGGTTATTGGGTGGTAAATGGCGCAGTAAGGCTAATGTCATAGGTTCTCAATGGTTGCTCCTCGACATTGATAATTCCGATGTTGCCCGTGATGCTTATGGGAAGCCGATTAAGGACGCTAACGGCAATTCTATCAAAGTTTACGATCACCAATTAACCATTGAAGAAGCGCTAGCCCATCCCTTCATCAAAAAACACTGTGCTTTAATTTACACTACTGCCAGTCACAGACCAGACTGGCATAAATTCCGGTTGGTTTTCCTTCTTCCCGAATATGTCCAAGGCGCTGATACTGTAGAAGCTTGTACACGCTTCCTCATGCAGCAGTTGCCCCATGACCCAGCTTGTAAAGATGCAAGTCGTGTTTTCTACGGCAGCACAGAGGCAGAATTCCCGCTAGTCAACCCTGAAGCCACTTTACCAGCAGAATGGATTCAGGAAGCGATTGCGATCGCGCTGCATGAACGGGAGGAGTATCAGCTAAGAATTCAAGAAATTGAGTCACGGCGTAAAGAGTGGCGTGAGATTTCCCTCACTGAAGGCTGGGACATTGACCAGCTAATCCAGAACGCGCTTTCATTCATCCCACCACGCACCCCAGGAAGCGGCAACTATGACGAATGCCGTCAGGTGTTGATGGCGCTGGTTAACCATTATGGGGCATCAGAAGCGGAAATCATAGCAGAACAGTGGTCGCCCAGCATCAAAGGCTCAACTTGGAACATCCACGCTAAGATTCGCAGTTTCCGCCGTGGAGGAATTACGATCGGCACACTGTTTCACATTGCCAAACAGTATGGCTTTCGGTTTCCACAACGGCAGTATGAACCCAACATCGGCAACAAAGGAGTAATTAGCCGTGAAGAGTGGGAGCTTGGGCGAGTCAGAGAGGACTTGAGCAGCTTCCAAAATTTATTAAAGCAAGCGATTGCTCCATTTAGTTCGATATTTAAAGGATTTAAAACCCCACCAACACGAAAGCCCTTACCCGAAATTGACACGCCTTCGCCCAATGTAATTATTTACAAGCCCGGCAATATCCCGTACATAACTGAAGTTACAGGCAATATCTCTATCTCCTGCCAGCCAGAAGAACATATTACCGCTTGGGTGGAAGCTGTTTCTAAGGGCTGGACACAAATCTTAGATAATTCCCATCCAGGACTGGGCAAGTCTTACAACGCGGGGCAACTGACGGCGGGGCTATTCGGCGTTGATAAACTAATTTACCAGGATGCCAACCACAGAAACCCATCTACTCTACCCATTGAGACGAATTTTGTTGACTTACCAGTGCGTCACAACGGCTTTAAACTAGATCCCACCCGCAAAACTCCTAAAGGTGAGGACTTTAAACTGTGGACTAAAGCGGGTGAAACTGCCGACACTGACGGCAATTGTCACAGAACTTACTTGTTTAACGCCTTCCGCAGCAAGAATTTTAGCAGTTTAGATTTTGAAGAGAGCGGCATCAGCCCCATCTGTGGCGGTTGTTCCCTTAAGAATCAGTGCCGTTTCGCTAGTGGTGACGGTTTTGGCTTCCGCTTTCAAAAACGCACAGTTATTCAAAATTATTCTGAACTCAGAGCGCACCCAGACTCTACCCCTGTCACCTTAACTAATGCTGCTGAACAAACTTTCACCGTTGGGCGTTTATGGGAAGAAGCTGGCACACTCATCAAGCCCGTGCGTAATGTTGATGTGAACCGAGGCGATTTTGAAACCACTGTGGGCAAGCTGCTACTGTTAGAACCAAACATAATCTCACAGCTGCAACCTGCACTAAAAGTTTTACACCAACTGTTAACTCAGCAACTTAAGCCCACTGACCGCTACGGGTTTGATGATGCCAGCATCCGAGCGCTGCTGCCCCCTTTCCCCACAGGCTTAGATATCGAAGCGATTCAGCAAACTGTAGAACCTGATTTAACTTTCCTAGAAGACTTGGACTCAATTGATATTACCCAAGATAAACAACTCAAAAAAAGCTCTGCGGCTCGTTATGCTGCCAAAAAGGTAGTTAAAGACAGCGCACGAACGGCAGGCAGAGAGTTTCTTGACTTGCCTAATTACTGGTTGCCTGACTTTCTCGAAGCTTGGAAGGGTGACGGTAGTTTCCAATCTCAATGGGGTGTACTCAGCATTTACCGCCGAAATCCCAAGCATCAAGATTTGGCCCACTCTGCCAAATTTAATATTTATCTTGATGCCACATTCAAATCCCAGCAATTGAAATTGAAACTGGGCATCAATGATCCTGTGTTAGTCATTGAGCAACAACGCCCAGACTACGACAATTTAAAAGTGGTCAACGTTACTGGGCTGGGTAAACTGCCTAAAAATCGCTCTCTTCCACTCAGCAACCGCGTTAATGCCCTCAAAGAAACCTTGAAAAAACTCTGCCCCACCCTTGGGATTATCGATTGGAAACAGATTGCAACTCAAGCCGAGGGCCGCACAGAATACGGTCACTTTGTCGATGGGCGTGGTGTTAATCGGTTTAGTGACGTTGCAGCGATCGCAAGTTTTGGCATTCCTTACCAAAACATCGGTGTTTTAGCAGCACAATATCAGGTGATGACTGGTGAAAGGGTCAACCTGGAAGATAAAAACAGCGCTTTCCAAAAGTATCTCACAGACCTGATCCGTGCAGAAATCATTCAAGAGATTGGGCGATTACGCGCTCATCGTCGCTCCAATGTGGAGCTAACATTCTACTTCTGCGCTGACTATGATTTAGGTTTCCTCGATCGTGAATTACCAGGAGTGAAATTAGAAAGCGTTGATGCCTGCGACTTCTGCATTGAAGCGGGTAGCCGAGATCAGCAGACCGGACACGCCATCGTCAAAGCGTTCACCCAGCTTTGGCAGTCACACCAGAAAATTGGACAAAAGGCGATCGCCAAAATCATAGACACTACCCAAGGATGGGTGAGCCGATTTACCCAACGCTGGGGGGGCTGGCAGCACTTTAAAAAATTATTACTCCTGCTATTAGATAGTCTTAATAGCGGTAGTAATAAAAATTTGGCTGACTTAGACGACGATGAAAAGTGGTTAGCCCGTACATACTTCCCGATGTTGATTGCTGAATCAGAATCATCACCAGAAGATGCCTTAGAACACGTCGCTGAAGTTGCCACAATCTTTACTAATACTGCACTGCGGCGAGTTTTTAACTTCTGCACGCCGATAGTTTTGGCTGACTTGCTGATGATTATCTTGCGTTGTTTACCTACTGAAGTTTACTCAGACCAATCTATTCTGAGTGTTATTGAAAGGGTGCAAACCACCTGTAACTCGACAGTGACGCTCTAAAATTTATCGGTTTTTAATTTCTACTGACCTATCAGTAATAAAAGATTCTCAAAATCATGATTTCGTACTTAATCATTGAGTGAGCGTCCCGTTCAGTATGCCTTTTCACACCACTAAGAATGAAGTGTAAGTAAGTTGGTGAAAATAAACCTAGCTATGTAACGGAATGTAAAATCGACATAAGCATTGCCATTGCTTCATTACACTTCTCTACGAGACGCTACCGCGAACGTTTCATTCGCAATGACATAGCGTCAATTATTGAAGCTGTTCTACTTATTTAAATTCTAAATAATACTTTTTACGGAATTAGCATTTTCACCTTGTAGCTATTAAGGACAAAATTTAAAATATGTGGATTCGCCTAGATACCTGACTTTTCATTGCAAATTGAAAAAGTTCTTTTTAGGCTTTGTTAATTCCTCATTTCTTGTTGCTCATTCTTAATAATTTAATCTCCTTTAGACAAATTATATGGATTACATTAGCTTACTTTTATTGATGGCCTTTGGTGGTTCTTGCGGTGGTTTCGCCTCTGGAATAGCTCAGAATAATGAGAACAACTCATACGAAGTTAGAGTTCCTTTTTTACGTACCAAGAATAATGGAGCTAGATTAGTTCCTCTGGGAATTTTAGGTAATATGATAATTGGCGCTACTGCAAGCATCTCAATATTTTTTATAGCAGTTCCATTATTTAATTTAAAAATTCCAGCAACTACTTCTGCTAACCAGCCACAATGGCCACCTGTTGAGGATCAGGCTAAGTTATTCTCACTTTCCGTTGCTGCTGGTTTTGCTGGAATTAATTTAATGGAAAGCATGGCAAGGCGAATAACAAGCACAGTATCCGAAAAAGAAGGACAAAACTCAAAGCTGGAACAGATATCGCAAAAAACGGTAGAGCCAAATGGCAAAGTTACAGAAGCAGCCTATACATTGGCTGAAAAACATGATCATAAAGAAATTACAACTGATTTAGAGCAAAATCACTCTAACTCTGTCGATAATGCAGTTAATAACCTTCCTGTTAATCAAGAAATATCGAATCAATCAGTTTTTAAAGCCACTGAAGCATCAAATGGCAAATCAAAGCTTGATAGCTCTAAATAAGCATAATTAGACCGAAGCTCTGAATTGTGTAGTAACTAAACAGTTAAAAGTTATACAAGAAATATTGTAACAGAGACCAAGTTTAGTTAGAAGATTTAGCTCTGTGATCCCCAGCCTATCCATTTGAAAAAACTAAAATCAACCGGAATTTTTTCAAATGGATTGAAAATAGCTTTATCAGAATTAGTTACACGTTTTCAATAATTACTTTCCTTAAAGTGTCCCTATCTCTGGGTTGTGCCTCTTCAAGTCTCAAAAGTGAGCCACCTTTAATCAACTCTGACTCATTATTTGGTATCCATATAGATAATCTGGCTTGCTTGCTGATAGTTAATGTCTCGTGGTTTACTGCTTCTGTAAAAGTTAAATCTTGAGCATCTATTGCTTCGTAGACCCAATCAACAAGACGCAGAAACTTTAATTCGATTGCTCCTAACTCCAAGACAGATTTTCTGGTTTTAGATTGTTCGTAAAAGATGAACCTTTTCTCTTCGTCGTCTTCACCCCAGTACAAATTCTTCACTACTACATAATCAACCTGATTACCGCAGGTTTCTATTAGGGGTAGAGCTGGCGAAGCTGTCATCATGTGCAAACTAAACGGTTTAGTTTAA